>CAZZLR010000001.1:0-17545 GCA_964655045.1 uncultured bacterium
AGTTCTACACTCTGTGTCGACTCGAATGAAATGGTTTTTTTTCTTTTCTCTTTTATTGCTTATTCGTCGCCTACATTGATGGAAGCTCCCATCTGCTCAGGGAAGCGATCGTTTCCCTCTTTGGTTTTTCTATACCGCGCGCCGCCGCCGTTTTTCTGACCACGGCAACTATCGGCGCGATCGTCTACGCAGGGACGAAATGCATCCATTTCATCGCGAGAATATTTCTTTTTGGCTTAGCCCTTTCCTATTGCGCCTTGATCTCTCTGGGATTTCCGAGTGTCGACAAGGAGCTCCTTGCGCATGCGAATTGGCCGGGAGCGATTACAGCCATCCCGATTCTTCTCATTTGTTTTGGCTCCCAAAATCTCATTCCGACTCTCATTGATCATGTAAAGAAGAACACGCGATCGATGCGTCATGCCATCCTTTGGGGCAACTTCATCCCCTTTCTTGTTTATTTTCTTTGGAACTTTGTCATTTTAGGCATTGTCCCGGAAGAGACCATTCAAGGAGAAAATATGGTAACCGAGCTTTTGGCCAATGCCGCGCAATCCGATTCCGTCCTTTTTTTTGCTGCAACATTCTCTTTTTTTGCGATCCTCACCCCTTTTATGACCAATACGCTCGCCTTTGTCGACTTTTTAAAAGACGGGTTCAGAATTTCTTCCGAAACGAAATACGATCCTCTGATTTATGGACTGGTGTTAATTCCTCCGGCGATTCTGACGCTCGGCTCTCCCCACCTTTTCTTAAAGGCTCTGGGCTTTGCCGGAGGATTTGCCGACGTCATCTTATTCGGGATTCTCCCCTCTCTGATTGTTTGGATTGGGCGCTATCATAAAAAAGCAAAGGGAGCCTACCGAGCTCCGGGAGGGCGCGCGCTGCCGATCGCCATCCTCTTGTTTTCCCTTGGAGTTCTCCTCATCAAGCATTGAAAGCTATACCAAGAGCAACAAATACATTATTTGTTTCTTTTTGTATTAGAGTTTCTTAAGATAAGAATCAATCCCGTCGGCGATTCCGCGGGCGATTCGTTCTTGATATTCAAATGTCTTTAGGCGGGCCCTTTCGGCGGGATTGGAAATGAATCCCCCTTCAAAGAGGACTGCGGGGATCAAATTCTCCCGCACTACATACTGATTGCCTTTTTTCACTCCGCGCGAATGAGCCGATGTACGGCGCAAAGTCCTGCTGAGCACAGCGTCGGCCAATTTTTTGGAAAGAAGGGTTCTTTGCTTTTCTTCTTGGGACTCATAAAAAAAGATCTCCATACCGGAAGGAGCCGGAGTGCGGCAGGAATTGAAATGAATGCTCACAAAGACAGCGGCGTTCGACTGACGCGCAATCTCGACTCTGCGCGCCAAAGGGATGAAGACGTCGCTATTTCGCGTCATGACCACGTGGTATCCCAATTGATCGAGGTATTTTTTCACTAGTCTAGCCGTCTGCAGGGTCAGTTTTTTTTCTTCGCAATAAGGGCTTTTCGCTTTAGCGCCTAGATCCGTTCCCCCATGTCCTGCATCGATCACAATCGTCTGCGCCAAGGGAAACGCCGTTCCGGCGGCAAGTAAAAATAAAAAAATAAAAAAGAGCCGCATACTTCGAACAGCATCGCAAAATATCCTTAAGCTTGCAAGGTCAAAACGAAGGGGTGCGGAGGCGGCGCAGAACCTCTCTTGCCGCCTCCCGGTCGTCAAAGGGCGTTTTTTGAGAGCCGATCATTTGGAAGCATTCGTGCCCTTTTCCTGCGATGAGAACGATATCATCCTCTCTCGCTTCCTCAATGGCCCTTTGGATCGCTTGTTTCCGATCTAGTTCCAAAACCACTTTTTCGTGAGATTGAAACCCTGCAATGATCTCTTGGCAAATCAGCCGAGGATCTTCCTCGCGCGCGTTGTCTACGGTAATGAAGGCAAGATCGGCGCCGGCTTCTGCGGCCGCGGCCATCCCTTTCCTCCTCCCCGGATCCCTTCCCCCTCCGCAGCCGAAGACGACGCATATCTTCCCTCGGGCGATTTTTCTTAAAGCGGCCAAGGTTTTAGCCAGCGCTTCTCCCGTATGCGCGAAGTCGACAAACACTTGCACTTCTCCCTCTTGACTTACCTTTTCCAGCCGGCCGGGAATCAGAGGAAGATGTTCTGCAAGAGAGCGTATTGCGCCCAGGGGGGTTCCTAGGTGTGCTGCAACGGCTAGCGCGGCTAAAAAATTCGATGCGTTGAAATCCCCGATCAAAGGGAGGGAGAAGATTTCGCGCATTCCTTGATATGCAACGGCAAGCCGCATCCCGTTGCAATCTTCTGAAAGAATCGTTCCCCGCACATCGGCGTCCGGAGAAAACCCAAAACGGATTCCGGGACGATCCCCCTGCATAAAAGCGCTCCAGGAGCTATCGGCATTATAAATGCCAAAAGACGCCTTTTCAAAAAGCTTTTTCTTTGCACGCGCATATTCTTCCCATGTCTGATGGTAATCGAGATGATCTGCGCTGAGATTGGTAAACACGGCGGCAGAAAAGGCCACTTCGTCCACTCTCCCCTGATCCAGGCCATGGGAAGAAACTTCGAGCACTGCCGCGCGGCAACCGGCGTTAACCATTTCCCTCAGAGTCCTTTGATTACGGATTGCATCATGGGTTGTGAAAGCGGAGGGAAACCGTTTTTGTCCAAATGCAATTTCAATCGTTCCCATCAGCCCGGCAGGACGATCGAGGCCGTCCAAAAAATGTTTAAGCCAATAAGAAACCGTCGTTTTTCCCTTGGTGCCCGTTACCCCGGCCACCCAAAGATCTCGGGAAGGAAAGTGATAATAACGAGCGGCTAGCAGCGCCTCTACATCCTGGGGATGGGCGCAAAGGATTTGCGTTCGGGCGAAGAATGGGTTATAGATGTCGGAAACGATAGCCGATGCGCCCGCTCTTGCTGCCTCTTGGATAAAATCGATCCCATGGCTGCGCGCTCCCTTTTTTGCAATGAATAAATTTCCCGGAGAAACAATCCTCGAGTCGGAAGCAATGCCGGTTACTGCAATATCGCGGCTTCCCTTGACTGTCAGACCGGGGATTCCTTCGATCAGCTGCCTAATTTTCATCCGAGCCCTCGTTTAAATAGAACGAGTATGTATACAAAAGCCTCTATAAAATAGCAAACCGGGTGAAAAAGCCGCTTGCGCAAAAGCCTTCGTTTCCTACAAAATAGGGTGCGGTGAACTAGGGAGTTTCAAAATGCGCCGTTCTATTTGCTATTGCGAACCGAGCACAGCTTTAGCCGGAGAGACGGCAACATGGAAGTTCGTATACACAACGGCCAACCCTCTTCCGAAAGGGACAAAAATCCGCTTTGATATTGAAACAAAAGGGCGCCCGATCGATTGGCAAGCGCCTCAAACGAATCTCAAAGAAAAAAAAAACCTTATTTGGCTTGAGGTTCCCGGGCATAAAGAGCCGTTGGGCGCAACGGCGACGCAAAACGGATCTCCTTCGGCGGCTCGCTTTGTATTTACTCTTCCCTGCGAGCTCAAAACGGGGGACGGCTTTTTCATCCACCTACAGCAGAGTCCCTGTCAAAAGTTAGTGCAAAGGAAAAAACCTTTTTCTCTGTTTATTGATCCGAAAGGGAAAGGGGACTTTAAAGATCCTGAAACATTCCATCTCGACATCAGGGGGAACGCTCTGTCTTCGCTTAGAATTCTTGCTCCTTCCATCGTCAGTCGGAACAAACGTTTTGACGTCATCGTCCGTTTTGAAGATATTTTTGGCAACCTCACGGCTAATGCGCCTGAGGGAACCCTCATCGATCTTTCTTATCAACACCTAAGGGAGAACCTCAACTGGAAATTGTTCGTCCCCGAAACGGGATTCATTGCTTTGCCGAATCTATATTTCAACGAGCCGGGCGTCTATACAATCCGGTTGCGTAATCTACAAACGAATCAAACTTTTTTTTCTCCTCCGATCAAATGCCTGCCTGAGGGGGCTCTGAATCTTTATTGGGGGATGCTCCATGGGGAGTCGGATCGAGTCGACGCGATGGAAAATGTCGACGCTCTTTTGCGTCATATCCGCGATGACAAGGCGCTCCAGTTTTATTCTCTTTCTCCTTTTGACAGCGATGAAGAAACGTCCAATGAGCAATGGAAATCGATCACGCAGCATATCGCGGAGTTCAATGAAGACGAACGGTTCGTCGCGTTTGCGGGGTTCCAGTGGCAGGGGGAAGCCGGCGAAGAAGGTCTGCGCCATTTCGTCTATGCGAAAGACGGCAAGCCGATTTTAAGGAAAAAGGATACAAAGAACAACTCGCTCAAAAAGATTTACAAGACCAATAATCCAAAAGAAATGATTTCCATCCCCAATTTTACGATGGGGAAAACCACCCGGTATAACTTTGACGATTTCAATACCGATTTCGAGAGGGTCGCAGAGATTTACAATGCCTGGGGATCTTCCGAATGTTTGCACAAAGAGGGCAATCTTCGTCCGATTCAAGGGGGAAAGGCGGCTATAGGGGAAAGCGGCGAGGGTTCGTTAGTCAAGGCGTTGAATCGGGGGCGTCGTTTTGGGTTTGTAGCCGGCGGCCATGACGATCGGGGTTGTTATAGCGATTGTTTTTCTTCGGGACAGACGCAATATTCTCCGGGGTTAACAGCGATTATGGCCAAGGCGCATACTCGATCCGCTCTGATCGAGGCGCTGCAAGCGCGCTCATGCTATGCGACGACAGGAGAGAGGATGGTGCTGGGACTGCATGTAGCAGGATTTCCCATGGGCTCTGCGATTGACACGAAAACACGTCCCGGGCTGGAATTCAACCGCCATCTCACAGGATTTTGCATCGGAACCAAGCCTCTAGCCGAGGTCTCTTTAATCCGCAACGGGCAAGTCATACGCGCCCTGGAGTACAAAGACAATCTGTGCGAATTTGCGATTGATGACGGAGATCTATTAGGGTCGATCGTTCTCGAAGGAGATCAGGAGCAACCTCCCTTCATTTACTATTATTTACGCGCGGTGCAAGAAGACGGGCATATTGCATGGAGCTCGCCGATCTGGGTCGATCTGACGCAGCGCGCTCCTGCCATGGCCATCAAGAAAAGCAAAAAGAAAACCGCCGGCGGTTAATACCAAAACAACCTGAAGAGGTTGCAGTGGGTATTATTTTTCGTAAACAGGGTTAGGCGCTAAATTGCGATGGTAGGCGCCTTTGATGTGATGCGATTGCATCTCTCTTGCCGCTTTTAAAATACGTATCCCCTTTTCGACATGGTCGGGGGTATATTTTTCAAACACCATCCGGGACCCTTGTTTTGTTTTGACCCCTCCGGCCATGAGAGGCAGATCGGAAACGAGGAGAAGAGCGCCGAGGGTCAATTTTCTTTTGTAGCTTGCGGCGAACAAGGTCGCGCACTCCATTTCGATCCCTTGCGCTTTAGTCACTTTTAGGCGGGTTTTAAATTCCTCATTGAATTCCCAAAAACGCATATTGGTCGTATAGGTGATGCCGATATGATACGCGGCCTTTTCTTCATCGAGGACGCGGGTTACCGCCCTTTGCATAAGGAAATTAGCTAGGGCAGGCACTTCTTGTGGAAAATAGAAATCGGAAGTGCCCTCTCCTCGGATCGCTGCAATGGGAACCAGATATTCCCCTACCTGATAACGGCGCCGCAGCCCTCCGCACATTCCCAAAAGAACGCTGGCGCGGATGGGGAGAAAGGAACAAACGTCTACAACCAGGGCGGCCGCGGGAGAGCCGATTTTAAAATCAAGAATGCTCACATCTTCCTTAGGGCAATGCGCTACCTTGAACATCGACCCCTCGTAAACGGAAGCCTGTCTGGTTTGGGCAAAGTAATCGACATACTTCGGAAAGTTGGTTAAAATAAGATTTGAACAAAACTGTTCAACGGCACAGCCCGAATAGCGCTCAAGGGTCTGTCTAGCAATATCGGCTTCTTGTGGGTGATCTTCCATAGATTGGAAGTATAGCAGAAAGAATTCTCCTCTGCAATCGCCAAACAGCAAAAGGGTTGCTCAAAAGGTCTTTTTCAGGTACTATCGGTTCTCTGACTAGAATAAGGATCATTGCATGTCATCACTCAGCACCAACGAAATCCGCATCGGAATGAAGGTCGAGGTCGATAAAGAGCCTTGGCTGATTATTTCCAATGAATTTGTAAAACCTGGCAAGGGGAACGCCTTCAATCGCATTAAAATGAAAAACATGATCACAGGCAGAGTGGTAGAGCGCACCTACAAATCGGGAGACAAACTCGACAGCGCCGACATTGAAGAGACGCAGATGCGTTATCTCTACAAGGAGGCCGACGGCGCGGTGTTCATGGATGAAAAGACGTTTGATCAAATTACGATATCCAATGAGCTGATCGGCGCCAATCAGCAATGGCTGATGGAGGAGGCGATTTATCAGGTTGTCTTTTATAAAGGCGAGGTCATTGAGCTTGTTCCTCCGACATTTATGGAGATGAAGATTGTCGAAACCTCGCCGGGCGTCCGCGGAGATACGTCGGGGCGCGTCCTTAAGCCTGCTGTCACCGAGACCGGCGCAAAAATTCAGATCCCCATTTTTGTCGAAGAGGGAGAGCGGGTCAAGGTCGATACGCGCACGGGCGAATATGCCTCTCGAGCCAACGCTTGATGCCTTGCGCGAACGGGCGCGCATGCTCCAAAAGGCGCGTTTCTTTTTCTCTGAGCGCAATATTCTCGAGGTCGATTGCTGCGCCTTAAGTCCGCGTGCAGCCATCGACGCCTACATTGACGTCATCGAGGCCGATCCTGCTCTTGCGCAGCCAGGATTTCTTCACACATCTCCGGAATATGCCATGAAGCGCCTTTTATCGAAGGGGTTGGGAGATCTTTATTTTCTAGGTCATGTTTTTCGTCGAGGGGATTGCGGGCGGCTCCACAATCCTGAATTTACGATGGCGGAATGGTATCGCGTCGGTTTTTCTTTTGAGGCGATGCAGGAAGAGGCAGCCGATTTTTTGCGTCTTTTCTTAGGGGCTCTTCCTTTGCGCACGCTGGGATACGGGGAAGCTTTTCTCCGGCATACGGGCATTGACATGGATTCTGCGTCGTTAGAAGAACTGCGCGCAGCCTCTCGAACCTATGGCGCGCGGCCTACGGCGGACTGGGATCGGAAGACGCACATCGATTTTCTTCTTACAGAGGCGGTGGAACCGTTTCTTGGCAGACAGGAACTGACCCTTGTGAGCGATTTTCCTCCCGAGGAGGCGGCGCTTGCGCGCGTGGTAACGCATAAGGGAAAAGAGGTAGCGCAGCGCTTTGAGATCTATTATGAGGGGGTTGAGCTTGCCAACGGCTATTGCGAGCTGGGCCATGGCGCCGAGCTGCGGCGCCGATTTATCGAGCAAAACGCCCTGAGAAAAAGCCGCGGAAAAACAGTCTATGCGCTCGATGAGTCTTTTTTGAGCGCCATGGAAAATCATTTCCCCGAGTGTTGCGGTGTATCGGTGGGGTTTGACCGCGCGCTGATGCTGCGGCTCAAGGCCGGCAGCATCGCCGCAGTGCTCCCCTTTGCATGGCCCAATGAGCTCTAGTTCTTCACAGAGATGCGCGTCTCCTCCTGGCGGGGCTCAATTGCTCGCGCAAGCTGCAACAGCCGTTGGTGAAATTGTCCCTGCTTTTGATCACATGCGCGTTCCTCTTTCGTAAGGGGGATCCTCTTTTGATACTCCTTCCAATCTCCTTGCAGATCACAATATTCTGGAAGATCCCACTGCACCGTCTCAGTGAAGGAGCTGCCTTGGGCATTGCGGAGTCCCTGTTGGAGCGCTTGAGGATTCAACACAAAAAGATCAAAAAATGTCTCTGGCTTCAACAAAAGACCCTGTTCTTTCAATGCGCCCTCGATCGCCTCCTGTTGCCGTTGCAATGTGTCAAAAAAGACAAGAGCCTCTCGCACCCAAGTAAGTCGTTGTAAAGCAGGGTTGCTTTTGAGCTGATCTATTTGATCCTGTATCTTTTTCGCCTCTAGGATCCCCTGAGAGATTTCTTTTGCAGCGTACAGAAACTGAGGAAGGAACACCCGAAACATTTGTTTGCAATCCTGTAGGGGGCAGCCTTCTGCCGAACTGGGAAATCCTCCATGCACAGAGTAGAGGATACGGCCATACACAAGCTCTCCGATCGGCTTTTTATTTGCCACTGTCTCGTATAGTTCGGTAGCATGGGACGGCTTCTGATAAAAATCTTGCCACCCTCCAAAAAAACCCTCATTTTTATATTGTTCGATCCTCTCTGGGCTAAAAATACTCGTCGTCGCTGGATCGATCCCATTTTTTTCTACATAGTCAATCACCGCTTGACTGAACAACTGATACAATTGCTCACGAAGCTTTAGCAACGAAGCGTAGTCCTTTAACTCCTCTTTCTTTTGCGCAGATTGAATCTGTGTGATACACTGCATAAATCTTTCTTGCAACGGGTGTTGTCGAAAATTTTGTGCATTCCTATCCCTAGTCTCTAATCCGTTCTGCATTGTCTTCAGACTCTCCTCAGACAGCTGAAAGCCCTTGATCCGGCTAATCTTCTCGATCAGTTGGCTCTGCACCTTTTCCAACTTCTCAAGGCCTTGGACTTGTGATAGCAACTTTTTCTCTTCTTGTTCTAGAGCTCTCAAAGCGTGCTCGACTCGGCGCTCAACAGGATTGCTGTTCCAGAATTTTTGTACAAATTCCAGCACCGCCGGATTCTTTGCCATCGAGTCTAATGAGACCTGATATACGGATGAGCCCACTGTGATCTGCCATTGTTTCTCTTTCCAGTCCACACGCGACGCAAACTCTCCTTTGCGGGAGACTCCATAATCAAAATCGTCCCGCAACAATTTTTGCCGTGCATGGGTGATGGTCAAGCGGGGATGCAATTCTCGATTCTCTTGCGCATTCACCAAGGAAAGATTGCGCAAGGAAAGAACGTCCTGAGGCCATGCGCGCTGCTCTGGCAACACATCCCACTGCAAAATAGCCGAGGCGGCGATTTGCAAGTCTCTGTGAGCATTATCATCACCCTGCAAAGCATCCTTTTGTCTCAGGTCATATAAAGTCCAACCGTTCACACCCCTGCTCTGAACAAAAAGGGCGGCTTCCTCTTGCGTGATAAAATAACACAAATTCTCTCTAGTATTCTGAAGCACGAAGTGGGACGTAATACCGGATTTTTGCAAACCGGGGCTGCAGAAAAACTCTTGGCGTCGATGTTTTGGAATGGTATGGGCAATCCAAGAAAGAGCTTCAACCGACACCCTTTGGTTCGGATCGCTTAGAAAGCCTAAGCTCACAGGATGATACAGCCGGTGGGTCATTATATATTGAGGCAGGCTCTGCCCCTCTTCCACATCTACCATATTTTCTGTAAGAGTCGTAGACTCCACTTGCGCTTCCGCCAAAGCTTCTGCCAAGGCTTCCGACACGACAACAGCGTCCGTATCTTGATCGGCATCGGACACCGATACTTTATCTTTTGAATAACGGAGACAAAACTGTGCTACCGTTTCTTGAATCCTCTCCTTGTAAATCCCTGCGACCGCGCTCACAACCTTTTCAGAACACAGATTCTTCAATCTTCGCAGCTTATTCTCTACTACAGCGCGCTGCTCGAGAACAAACTGCGCCATCAGAACCTCTTGCGAGCCCTGTCCATATTTGTGTAATAAGTCAAGAATCGAGCTGTCTGCAAAAGCGATGATCTGATTGCGTTGCCGTAAAAAGTCCATGTAGACATCGGAATTAAACTTCTCTTCTGCAAACATGAGATGTTCGAGGTGGGCGGCAGCCTGTTTTACATGCGCCTGCATTTCTTGCCTAAAGATCGTCAGCGCATCCAATTCCTCTGCATCTCTTTCCTTATCGCGCAAATACAAAGCGATCCGGCGTGCAGAAAAAGGATCTTCCTCGTCCTTTGCCCGCGTGCGCAAAATGTTTTGCACACTTGGCGTCAAGGCGAAGGAGATCGATTGTCCCGAAGAGCGGTGAACTAAAGATCTAAAGCGGAGCGCCGCTTGTTTCGCGTCGCTGTTGGAAACGTTTTCGTCAAAGGTGACTAAGGCATGCGCCCCATCTGCTTGCTTAATATCGGAGCCGCGCGTATTTTTTTGTCCGTAAAACGAAAAGTAGGCAATCCCCGATCGAATGGCTTCCAGTTCAATCTCCGTCGTACAAAGATCCCCGGAGCCAAAGCCTTTAAAGAGCCGTTTCATTCCCTGCTTATCGTAGTAAATAATCCCCTGTATCTTCTTGACCATGGAATTCGGGCTCTGCAGCTGCCGCCATAGTTCCCGAACGACCGTTTCCGGCAACCCATCCTTGCTCTTGCAAATTCCTGCAGCATCGATAATCGCCCTCGTATAGCTCCGAGCATGACGCAATAGACCGGACAAGGTTTCTTGCAAAAAGTCCCCGCTTTCATCTACAGCCTCTAAGAGCGCCGTCTTTTGATTGGCGTCCCTGCCAAAAATTTCCAAGCTCAACCTACCATCGGCAGCCGGATCATTCTTTTGCCTCTTAAAGTAAGACGAGGTGCCCCCAATAGTTCCCGAGCATCCCTTGACAAGGTTATACGGAGATCCCATCTCATAACGGTCGCTCTTGGTACTGTGAGTATTAGAGCGAATTTGCGCAGCGCACACCGATACGCCGAAAAATACGCGGAATGTAGCGGTGGGATTCTTCATGTACGTTTGATAAAATTCTTCCTCCGCTTTTCTTCTCGCTGCGCCAAGCAACCCTTGCATGCACTCAAGAGCTTCCATACAGCCCCCGGGAGCCAGCTTTGTAACCTCGCGCGCAAATCCATTGCGCTGCACTTGCGCTAAAAGAAAAGCAAGATGCGGTTCTTTATCGAACAAAGTTTCCGAAGAGTTGTAATACCGCATTGTGGCGATCGCCGTCACCTCCGTATTATCATAAATAGACAGCCCCTTGGGGGTATTTGTCCCCTCATAAGGAACTGCAATCAAAAGGGGAGCATTGGACTCGGGATCGAAAGAATACATTTTTTTCTCCCCGCGGATCCAAGAGCGCACGCCAAAATGGGTGTTTGGCTGCTTCGAGGTCGCAAGAGCGAGCATATGGGGATCTTGTAAAAGCGCCCGCATCAACAACACCTTCTCCTGCTCTTCCTCTTCTAGATCTTGAAACGCCCCGCAGGAACCACTCCCTATCGACGCGTCGGCAAGAAACTTGAGAATGTCCTCTTTTTGGTCTCCAGGGAGCCCTAACGCATTATATAATTCTTCTGCCGATATTTCAGGCGTCCCTTGAATGCGGGAAAGAATCTGTTCCAAATGGAGAATCGAGCTGAGGGGCATCGCCTGTTTATCTCCACAGGTATAATTAACCTTGCGCGACTTAAAATCTTGCGTATCGTCCAATTCATCGAACACGGCGTAGGTTTGCATCGCGCGCATCTGGCCAAGCAGCCACTTGCATCGAAGGCATTGATTCCGAACGTTTCCGTCGATGTTGCGCTCTGTCAAAATCCTCCCAAACTCAAGCTCCTGCGCTTCCAGGCATCCGCGGATTTCCGGCCATTGGATTAATACCGATCCATTGGCTTGCGCCTGTCGATAAAAATCAAGACGATTTCGCAAATCTTTTTCAATCAATGCAAAGGAAAGACCCGCCTCTTCCCGGTTGATTTGATAGCGGACAAATTCACGATCTTGCACGATGCGGGAGCCCAAAATATTGGCTAAACGGGTGTGAAACGCCTTTGTATTATCTTCAATCACCGCTTTGGGAACGATGTAGAGAGGAAGATATCGCTTATTTTCGTCCCAAGCCCATTGGTTTCTCGCAATGCGCATTAAAGCCATAATGGGCAGCAGAGCCGTTTTACCAAACCCCATGCGCGCCTGAATCGCATCCACACTCTCTTCAGAAGAAGAATCGAGAAGCAAAGAACGAAAGAGGGCATACTGCATGGCGCTGCAGCGGTGTCCATAATCCTCTTCAAAAAGCAAAAAGGCACGCTGCAACAGCTGCTCTTCCAGCTCTTCATCCGTATTCGGGTTGTTTAATAAAAAGTCCGTTCGATACTGGCGCTTCAGAGCCAAAAGCTCCGGCTTGCTCCGCTCTCCTGTCAGAGGAGCGTTTTCGATGTTCTCAATATGTTTAAGTTCCGTCTTATGCACGAGATAGCGAATCAAAGCGTTTTGCAAGAAGACGAACTCATGAAATTGTTCACGCCCCGTTCCCGTCAACATCGCCGCCTTTAACTCGACGAGCGCCTGATCCCACGACATTTCCTTAGGCAGATGGGTTCGCAAAAAGTCTTGCGCCTCCAACATTGCCTCTCGATGCCTTCCTTTTTCTTGCTGCAAAGCCTCCTGCACTGTAGCCTCGCTCCCCTGAGTCAAGGAGAATGTAAAACCGGCCTGCGCCGCACGGGCAAGAAACACCCGAAGCTTTTGCATGATTGCAGCGCGCTTCTGTTCACTAAAGCCTTGCGAGCGCAAGTAAATCTCCACATCCTTCATCTCTCTCTCTGCTAGAGGATGGCGCCGCGTGCCCACGCAATAAGAAAGCGTCCTGTGGTTGGCAACGAGAGCGCCCTCTTTTACTAAAAGATCGAGAAGATCTTGCATCTGCGCGCGCTGAAGGCCAAAAAGTCCCTGATCTGAATCTAAAGCCTCTTTTTGCGGAAATTGAAACTCGGCAAATAAGGAACTTTTATGAAAAATCCCAAGCTCTTCAAGATAAAACCCTTCTACCTGTTCGGGGCTGTGTGTTTTAAATTGCTGTATGAATGCGCGCTGTCCCTCGGACAAAAATCCTTCTTTCGACTTGCCCACCGCTTGCACGCTGTTTTGCAAATGAAGCCTATCCAACAAACTGCGCTGCGCAAACCGATCAATCTCGCGCGCTAAACTCAAAGAGGGCTGTAAAGAAAACCCCTCTCTGCTCTCTCTTGCAGTAGGAACGATAAGCCATTGATCTCTAAACTCTTTCGGAAGCTGTTCGAGCACAATCTGCTGCGTGCGCAAAGACCCTTCTAGCTCTTGCTTAAGCGTCTCCTCATTGAATTGCTCATTGATCTTCGCTTCACAAGCTTCTATTTCCTCGTTGATCGCCTTCATTTCTTTCTCCGATCCCCCCGAAGGCAGCCGGATGATGGCAGCGCTCTTCAACAACGCGTGATGCCGCAGCATCGCCAAGCAATAAAGCCTTAAAGCAGGGGAAGTGATCGTTCCGAGGACTGCGTTCAGCAGCTCCAGAGAGATCGGATCAAGCGGCCTTAAAAGAGGATATTGCGCCAGTTTTTCCACCCATGACGCATCGAGGTCGTCTTGGGTCTTCATCAAATAGAGAACCCCCGCTAAGTTTTGCGGCGCCAGAGCTCCGTCATACGAGAGAGTGAAAGGAATTGTGTCCAAAGGAGCTCTTTTGAAATCTTCATTCGCGGGCACCACGATGCACAGGCTTCCGCGCAGTTTTTCCAAAACTTCTTTTTGGCGGGCGATCTTTCCTTTCAAAGCTTTTTTCTCTTCTTCCACATTGAGAGAACGGTCTATTTTTTCCCCATTTCTCATTAAACGATTTTCTAAGATCAAAAGCCGATCCTCCTCCTTCTCTGCTTTTTTCACGCGAGGATCTTCTTGCAAGATCGCATGTAAATATCCCTTGTCCAACCCTTGCTCATCGACAATCATTTCCGGCATCCCTTCCCTATGGCAAACCCAACGAATCTCGGGTAGATCGCCCTGGGGAACAAATGTCATGCCAAGGCCGGGAACCCATAGGGATGCAGAGTTGTCTAACGGCTTGCGACATAAAATCTCGCTCGCAGGCACAACCTGGCAAAGCTTCTTATAAAATGGTTGCAAGGCATCGGGAACTGTTGGAAAGGAAAACTGTTTGCCGTCGTAAGTCTCGATTTCGAGGGAAACGGCCTCCCCCATTTTCTCTCTCACCTTCCATCGAGCGACGAGATGCCCCGCCTCATCATAACCGTAAAAACTTCCTCGTACATCCATCCAACATTGGACAATCCCCATCCGCAGCAACAAAGCTTTAGAAAGTGTTTCGAGCTTTTGTTCAGGCACAAATTGCAGCCATTGCTTCTCCTCCCTTACAAAATCTGTTTGGAGCTGTTGCTGGATAATGGGAGATTCACTATCGATCAAACTTGCAATTTTTAACTGGGCTTGAGCTGGTTCTTCCTGTGAAAGGGGAATAGCGTAATTCACATAAACGTCCCCTTCTCTATGAAAAGGAAGTTTATGCAATTGCAGCTGTCGAACGATCGGGTCATGGGATAAATCCACAGGGAGCCCTTCGCATTGTTCTCCATTTGTGTAGACAATCCCCGAGCGCAGCGAAAGATGTTGCGTAGGGCCGAAGACGATCCGATCCTTCGGTCTATTGTCCATGGAATCCAACTTCCAAGACGACACCGATTCTATGTTGCTCCATTGAGCCAACTTGCCTTTCAGATAGAGATCTTTTTCCGTCAGCCGCAAAAACTGAGGGGAGAAGGTAGAGTCCAGCGACGTATCAAGAGCTCCCCAATCCTCATCGTATGGCGGCGTCTCCAACAGCGCTTTTTCCATGGCATCAATGCTATTTTTCAAAAACCCCTTGATTTCTCTTTGATTGAAGAAATGTTCATGATGCAAAGCTTGATAGGCCATTTTATTTTTGAGCAGCTCATAGTAACGCTCTTGCGTATTGTCTTGAGCGCATAGCTTCGTGAGGCGCACAACTTCTCTGGAAAATCCCAGCAGCATTTGATGTATTTCCCGAGAGTCGATGAGCGCTTGATTCACCGCTTTCCATGGAGGATTATTTAAATCAACCGTCGGATCGATCTCACAAAGACAGTCATAATAAAACCAAGCATCCATAGGCGCTAGCGACGCCTCATTGGCAAAGTACTGTTGCAAACCTCCGGAAGAGGTTATTTTATCCTTTAGCCACTGTATGACAGCTTCTTGATCTTCAAGCGCGGCTGCGAAAATCGCGCGGCGCTCCATCTCTTTTTTATCATGCGGCGCAAGGTAAGGAATCTTCTCGACATAGCCCAAGAGGCGATGACGAAGAGAACCCTCCCCCCGCGCGCGTAAGGCGTCCAAAACTTTTCTCTCTTCGCTGCTCTTGAAATCGTTTTTGGAACCGTTTTCGGCAAAGGTTTGCTGCAATGTACTTTCGTCCAATCCTTCTAACCCAAGAAAAGATTGTTGCACTCGCTCTCCCATCTCCTCGACCAAAAACCCTTGCAAAGCAGAGTTCTTTTCGTCTACCTCTAAATTGAGAACCCTAGAAGATGCGCTAAGAGCATTCATCTGAGTGAGGTAGCGGTATTCTGCCGAAGTAACTCGCACCCCTTGCCCATCGTAGAATTGAGAAAAAACCATCTCGAGAAACAGGGTGAAAAATAGCTCGTTCCTTTTATGGTTTGGATCGAACAAGCTCGCGATCACGCGTTGCAGTGGCAAAGGAACAATCAGGCGATCTTGTTGATAAGACGCGACCAACTCTTTGCACAGAGTCCATAAATATCCTTTCTTCTCATAGAGCGCATCCAAACTGTGGTCGTCTGCAAGTTCTTGCAGAGCCTTTATCTTTGCCTTTGGAGTTGAAGCGTTTACAAAACGAGACACATAATTTTCGAGTTGCCGCAACAGATTGCGCCGTCCGCTCTCGACGTTGTTCAACGAAACGAACGTATCGGAGCCCGGCAGGGAGATCTCCAACGATGCATTGTCAGCAATAGGAAAAGAGACTTTTTTAACGATGGGCTTTGATTCTACCAGATTTTTACGCCCTTTTTTCTTTTCCAAATATTTTAATAAAGGACCTTTCAAATGTTTTTGAATCGTCTGTAGAGCTTGGTTTGTTTCTTCCGTCCGATCTTTGATCGAAAGGGAAGCGAACTTTTCGGGCGCAATCCTATGCGCCACGCCGGTAGCCTCCAAGATCCAATCAGCAAAAGCGTCAGCCATACGCTGACATCTTTGCGTCGGATCTTTTATGGCTCGCATTGCTTTTTCTTGCTTTGAAGAAAGATGATCCATCCAAATGCGCTGTAAATCGCAATCCCACTGGTGTAGAGCCTCTTCTTGCTTCGGATCATCAGGATTTTGTCTCACAGCGTCAAAAAATCTTCTTGCTGCCTCAACGAGGTCTTCTTCCACCGCATCCCGCAGGGGTAGAGAAGGAATGCGAGGAAGTGTAGGCTCCCTGCCCTTTTCCCCATTTTTCAAAGCGATCAATTTCTCTTGCTGCTGAATCGCGTCCTCGCTTCCTTTGCAAAGAGCGTCGCGTAACTCTCTGTGAGCTTCATGAATCTTATCAGAGGAAAATTTCTGATCTTTCTTTATTTTTCGCAGACACTCTTCTTTATAATCTACCTGAGCATTCTCATACTCTTGCCTACCTGAAAGAATGGCGTTGGCATAAGGGAAATTTTTTTCTAAAATCTTTTTGGGCAAAAGATAGTTCGCATTGTTTTGAAAATGTCCAGCTATTTGATGACGCTCTTCTTCCCTCCATTCTTCTCTTTGCTGGCGATATTGTTCCATCATCTCTCGAAGCTCTCCAAGAGAAGAGCTGTTGTTAGAGATCTCGCTGTTCAAGTACTCTTGAAGGTCATTCTTATCAAGCGATTGAGGGTTTCCACCCACCAGTAGAGAAAATTCCTGTGTCGACAGCAGCTCATCGTTCTCGAGTTCCTTGATCCAGCTCTGTACATAAGTTGCGCGCTTTCTAAGAGATCTTTTTTCCTCATCGTTTGCCCGCTGCAACACCTTTCTCTGTACCTCAGAATGATTCTTCAAATTCTCTTCACCCCACACCAAAACCTTCTTTCGAAGGAGAGGATCTTTCAGAGCGTTCAGATCTTGAACAAGTTTTTCCAAACCATTTTGTTCCATCCGATAGAGATCGTCTCTCATCCACGCGAACCGAGCCCGCAGATCTTGATGGGGTTTTTTCAAAGCCGACGCAAAAGGCTCGATGATTTTTTTCTGCCGGCGGCTCAAAGAACAGGCGCTCTCGATTTCCTCTATTTCCTCTAGTGTCTCGGCCTTGGCTAAACGCTCGATGTGCTTCCGGCACGGCCCCCGATCCGAAGGAAGCATCGACGGCTGCTCTATATATGCATGAAATAATTTTTCCAATTCTGAAACGGATAAGTCGGAAGCGCCCGATCCAACGGATAAAATCGCTCCCTTTTCTTGCTCTGTTTTAGCTTGCAGCAATTGAAATAGCTTGAGTTCCCTTTTTCCCTCAGGCGTAGGAAAGAAAAACTCCCGCACGCATTGGTGCCAGTACACCGGAAGCGCAAGCGCCTGGCGCCACCATAGGCTGATAGTCCTGCCCGCCGCCCGCAGCCCTGCCGATGCCGTTGCAAACGCCCGCCCCACACGATCTATGCACGAGACTGTAAAATTGTATCCTCCTTGAAGACAATATTTTACATTCTCATTGCGAATCGTTGCAATCGCATCATCTAACCTTTCCAAAACCGTGCGCGACATCGAACATCCCCTCTGGTCATTTTATT
>CAZZLR010000002.1:0-16271 GCA_964655045.1 uncultured bacterium
AGCCCCCCAACCTAAGAAACGATCAACATTCCGGCCAAATTTAAATATATTTTTCCCTTTCCGTCCTGAGATGCAGCGAGAGGAGGTCGGTTATTTTTTTTGCAATATGCGCACTCAACTGGCGGACGCTTTGATCTACCTGAAGGTAAGAACGGGAAACGTTCAAGGGGATGTCGGGACTGTCGATGGCGCCGCGAAGAACCATCATGTAGTCGGGTAAAATGTCTTTGCAGTGGTCCGAAACAAAAACACGATTGCAAAAGAGCTTGATCGCGCTTTCATGCGTATCGAAACGTCGATGGATTTTTGGGAAAAATAAAATTCCCTGCAACCGGAAAGGATAATCCACGTTCAGATGGACCCAAAAAAGAGGCTCCGGCTCAAACGGATACATGTGCTTATAAAAATCGAGATAGTCCTTGTCTTTCAATTCACTGGCCGATTTGAGCCAAAGGGGAGGCTGGTTTCCTAGTGGCTTTTCATTGAAGGAAATCGAAAAAGGCATAAAAGAGCAGTATCGCTGAAGAAGCGAACGAATTTTTCCTTCTTCTAAATATTCCAGACTTGCATCATCGACATGCAGCGTAATTTGCGTACCCCGCGTCTCCCTTTGCCCGCATCCAATCGTATATTCGGAAGAACCGTCGCAGCTCCAAAACACGGGCTTCGCCCCTTCTTGAAAGGAAAGAGTTTCAATCTCCACCCGTTTTGCCACCATGTACGCGGAATAGAAACCTAATCCGAAATGGCCGATGATCGGATCTTTTTCTTCCTTTGACTGCATCTTCGCCACAAATTCTTCAGCGCCGGAGAAAGCGATCTGGGCAATGTATTTTTCCACTTCTTCTTCCGTCATCCCGATCCCGCTATCGCTAATCCGTATCGTTTTTTGCTCTTTGTCAACCGCAACGGAAATATTCAATTCTCCTTCGATCTTTTCCCCTTGATCGCGTAAAATACGCGCCTTGCTCAAGGCATCTGTCGCATTGGAAACAAGTTCTCGAATAAAAATATCTTTATCGCTGTAAAGCCACTTTTTTATAATGGGCAAAAGATTTTCCGAATGTACGGAAAGTTGATTCTTACGCATACCGTTCTCCATTTTTGAATTTCCTATTACACCGATTCCCTCTATAAGTTTCAATCTATTTTTCTGATTTTTGTATGGGGGATCGTTGGAAATTTCAAAAAATGAATTGACCAGAATGGCTGGCAATTTATAGACAGAGGGAATGGGGGGAAGATGAGCAAAGGGGTCGTGATCGTTACGGGAAGCTGCGGGCGAATTGGGGCTCATGTCGTCAAAAGACTCGATCCTTCTTTTCAGCTAGTGGGCTTTGAACTCAAAAAAATGGCATGCACGACAGCGCACGAAGAATTTGTGTGCGTCGATCTCACTTCGGACGAAAGCGTAAACAAGGCATTCGCCCACATTCGATCCCGCTACGGCGCAAAAATCGCATCGGTCATTCATTTGGCGGCCTATTATAGTTTTGATCAGCAGCATTCGCCTCTTTATGAAGAGGTGACAGTGAAAGGAACGCAAAGACTGCTGCATGCCCTACAAGGCTTTGACGTAGAGCAATTTATTTTTTCCAGTACGCAGCTCGTCTATGCTCCCGGAGAAGTGGGCCGGCCTATTTGCGAAGAGAGCCCCGTCGCTCCCCGCTGGGATTATCCGTTATCCAAAGTGCGTACGGAGGAGGTCATTCATCGTCTGCGGGGGAAAATGAAAACGGTCATTTTGCGCATTGCCGGCGTATATGATGATTTATGCCATTCCATTCCCATCAGCCATCAAATTCAGCGGATTTATGAAAACAAGTTGGAAAGCCATCTTTTTTCAGGGGATATCCATCATGGGGCTCCTTTTTTACATATGGAAGATCTTCTCGACGCAGTGGAGAGAGCGCTCAAGCAAAGAAAAACGTTGCCGGACGAGCTCATTTTATTACTGGGAGAGCCGAAAACGCTCAGCTATGACACGCTGCAAAGAACGATTTCCCGACTGATCCGCGGCACTGAGCTGAAGACCTGGCGTATTCCCAAATGGATGGCAAAGCTGGGCGCCGCGCTTCAGGGAATCATTCCTTTTATGGAAAAACCGTTCATTAAGCCGTGGATGATTGATCTTGCCGACGATCATTACGAACTCGATATTTCCCGAGCGCGCACAGTGTTGGGGTGGGAACCGAAAAGAAGTCTGGAAAAAACGCTTCCCTTGATGATCGATGCGCTGAAAAAAGATCCGAGAGCCTGGTATGAAGCCAATCAACTGCCATGCCCATTGCATTAAGGGACACAGCGTCTGTTTCACGAGATCCTGTCGATGGAGAGGGTTTCCTTGAAACATAGATGTGCGATCCTCATTTTTTTAGGGCTTTGGCTGATCTCAGGCACCTTGACCTTTGGTTTTGCCGATCCCTTTATGCAGATTTCCGATCTCATTTCCGGCGTTTTATTAAGCATATTCGGCTGGGGGCTGCGCAGGCGCGCAACGCGCGCGATCCTGTGGGGAACTGTTCTCGTTGGTCTTTGGCTTCAATGCGCGCCGTTGATTTTTTGGGCAAAGGAAAGCAGCCTCTATCTCAACGACACTCTCGTCGGGTGCGGGGCGCTTCTTGCGGGATTAGGGATCGCCCCTCTGCCTGGAGAAAGAGAAGATCTTGGCCAAGAGGTGCCGCCCCGATTTCCCTCCAATCCCTCCAGTTGGCCGTCCCGAGCCTTCATTGCCTTGATTGCTTTTGTCTGCTGGATGATTTCCCGCTATTTGGCCTCTTACCAGATGGGTTTTATGGATACAGTGTGGAGCCCCTCTTTTCTTCCCGGCACGCAGCAGGTTTTGAATTCCAAAATTTCCAAGGCGTTCCCCATTTCCGATGCAGGATTGGGCGCCGCGGCCTATGCGCTGGAAGCGATCTCGGCGTGTCTTGGGGGACAAAGCCGTTGGCGTACGGCGCCTTGGGCGGTGCTTGTGTATGGCGTGTTGGTCATTCCTGTGAGCTTAGTCAGCATCATCCTAGTCATTTTGCAGCCGCTGTCTGTGGGATTTTGGTGTTTTCTTTGCTTAGCGACAGCGGCCCTCATGCTATTTTCCATCCCTTTTGCCATCCAGGAGGTAGCGGCATCTCTTTTATTTTTACGGTCCTCTCCAAAAGGTTTGTTGTGGAAGCGCCTTGTCCATGGGGGATTTTGCGAAGAGGCCTCGGAACAAAACATTCTGCCCGTCGACGCGCCGCTCTCCATCATTCAGTCCGCCATTTGTTCCGGCGTCTCTTTTCCATGGAACGCCATCGCCTCAATCGGAGTGGGTCTTTTTTTAATGTGCATCCCCGCGCTGTTTCCTTTAAACGAGCCGGCCTTGATCAGCGATCCTATTATAGGCGCTTTGGCCATCGCCGCCGCCGTCCTCTCTTTTTCACAATGGCTGAGGCCGCTTCGATTCATGAATTTATGCCTCGGCGCTATCCCCTTAGGGATAGCTCTTTGGACAGAACAAGGAGCCGTGTTTCTGGTTCATGGCGTCGCGGGATCTCTTCTCGTGGCGCTCTGTTTTGATCTATCGGACACACGCAGACCTCGTCCTTGAGGGCGAGATGAGCTTTCCTAAAAAATTAAAGTAATTATTTTACTTTATAAAAATACGGACTCCGTGATAGAATTTATACAACAAACAATTATATATACTAGTAATGAGGAAAAATGTCTGATCTTCCCTTGCAAACGTTAGATGATACAATCGCCACGATCCGCAATCCGACCATAAGATACTACGCAGAAGGTGGATATGCGCTCCTTTCTTTCACAATAAACGCTGTGCGATCGGCCTGGGAACAAGCCAAGCCTTGGCTACAGGCCTTGGGGACGCGGATCTGCTTATCCTGCCGACAGTTCTCTGTACGGATCTCCTTTCTCTACACTTGCGTGCGAGACTTTTTCTTCCCTATTCCGCCTACCTCTGAGGAAAAGATTCACAATAAACTCCAAGCCCTCCTTACAGCTAAGAACAAAGGAGAAGTAGCTGCGCTTCTCACCCTCGGCAACGACAAGGAGGGTTTATCTAAAACTGAGCTCAAAGATTTATTTAATACATACCTCGAAACAAAGAAACACATCTCCGAAGAATACAGACAGTTATTTTGTGAACTGATGGAGAAAATCGCCGACGCCGACACATTGGAAGAAATCGATGCGTGCGAAGAGACGATCCGCGAGCACAGGGATGAAATCAAAAACCTCGTCGATCAGGATGGGCGTAAGGATCGAGTGCCGCAAGAGATGATCGACCTACTCGGCCTGCGCAAAGAAAAATCTGGCCTCCTTGATTCTTTCTGCCATGCGTTCAGAAAGCCGCACGCAGACCTGCGCAAACTATTAGATCCTATGTATGGAGAGTCCTACAAGCTGAGCGAGGATGACTTACGAGTTCTTCTAAAGCATCCCAATGCTTTTCGTCAAACAAAAGTAGCACAAAAAATTCGCGCACTCGAAAACGCCCGAAGACGTAGCAACTCTCCCCTATCATTCTTAGAATCCAGCGTTGTGCAAAAGCTGAATAAAACTGAAAACCAATTCAAAGAATTGTATAGATCGCAGCTCTCAGCGAAACTCACAAACATAGACAATGAGTTCAATGATGAACTCCCAGATAATTTTGCATTTAAGATGGAAAACAAGCGCTTTATTAAAAAGTATGTACGAGGCAGAATAAAGGCGACTTTAGGGCGCGCTTCACGATGCACCCCAGACCGATACAAACAATGGATGCCACAGATCGTCCGATCCTATAAACAACTGATTTCGTGTTATAAAGAAGCGAGAGAACAGTCGCGCGTTCAAAAACGTCATACAACCGCCTCGCAGGATTTACTCAAACAGCACCCTGACTGTCTTCTTCCCTATCAAATTCTTCAAAAACAACTGCCATATCAGAATTCACAACAAGACCTTGCTTCTGATGGGAAAAAGAATCTCCTCGAAAAAAGACTGTTTCAAGCAGCGAATGATTTCTATGATCATATAGGAGAGCATCTGACGGAAGAAAGTTTATCTAAGGCGCTTTCTTTGTGGCATCAGGATTTGCAAAAGATATGGCTTGCCCACCTCCCCATGCAACAAGAGGAGCAAATTCTGGCCGTATGCGACCCCTTGGAACAAAGACAAATCATGGCGCGATGCTTCTCTGAGTGGATCGAAGAACGCACAGGCCTCTCGTGCCGTTTGTCTCCGAAACAATTTACCGCAATTACGGTTCCGGATCGCAATCTCGATCGCGCCCATGCAATGGAAACTCTGAAAACACATCTCAAAGAGCCTATGGAAAAATGGCGTAAGAAGCGAATCCAAACACAGATCAAACTCCAACAGAAAGAAAAATTCCAAAGTATCCTGAATGATCCGACATCTTCCCTACATCTTCAGGAACAGTTTCCGGAATCAGATCCCCGTCGTTTTGGCATTTCCGTCCTAACTTCCTTCCATCGCTTCGCGGATACCTCATACACAGGCGGCAGAGATCTCCTGAAGGAGCTCACGGCCTTTCTGCCGCGCTTTCACGACGCTACCACTATCAACGAGAAATGTAAGATTGTATACGAGCTGGAAGCGAATACTTCCCTCCATTCTCTCTACGAGACAAAATACTATTTGAGTGAGTTCTGTCGTTGCATCATCGCTCAATGCGAGAGAACACAGACTGTTCCTCAAGAGATTCAACGCATCGTTTTAGAGCAATTCGATCCGCAACACATCAGAAATGATGAATATTTTGCTCTCTTTATCCGTATGACGCTCGCACACTTTAAGAATGGAGAGACCATTCGAGTGAGCGAAACACAACGCCGCTATCTCTTGCAAATCAATGCTCTCAGCCATGAACCACAATCATTAACATGGACAATCGCAGAGCTGGGAAACCTTCCGTTCGAAGGAAAATTCCTGGAGGCGTTGGGAACAAAAATTCATCAAGAATCGCCCCTCTGGCTAGAAGGACTCGATGAAGAAACTCTACAAAGAACATTTCAAGAAAGAACCAGCAACAACATCAACCAGAGGGAGCTGTTAGATGCACTGCGCGCGGTGAGCGACGATGCCCTCCGTTTCTGCCTCTTAGGAGATGTGACACAATTTTATCACCTTTGGCAACATCAAGAAAGCGAAGCGATACGCCGTGCGTTCCTCTCCCTCTATCAACAAGACCCGAGCAGTCGAGGCGGGCTACTCCAACATATCCAAAATAAGATCGGCTATGGACAGTCATATCTTCAAAAGGAAAACAGCTGCGCCCCGACAGAGACCGGATTTTATAGAGATATTCTCTCAGAAATTAAACCAAGCGACCAGGCGAATGAACTCTGGTTGCAACAACGGAACCGAGAACTCCTCGGTTCCCACAAAGCAAGCGTTGTATTACTCGGCGCGTCGCGAGAGCTCGCACGCCTTACAAGACAGTGGCATCGCAGCTTGCAACAACAGACGAAAGAAGCATATTATGAGCTTTTGAAATACAAGATGACGTATCAGGCTCTGCGCCGTGAATTTTATCCTCAAAAAGAAGATCCAAAAGGGTTTTTGAAAAACGCGGTGGATATGGCTGAAAACGCCCTGCTTCGTCAACCCGATTTCCAAGAATCATTCCGTCTGACACCAGAGGAACTCGCATTGAACGATCAGCGAGTTCCGCAATTCTTAAATTGCCAAATGCCCGCAGATCACTTTATCATGGAGCATCTCACCCAATCCTATCTACTTGAAAAAATGGTGGGTCAGGATTCTAAACCGCTCCCACCCCTATGGATACAAGAAAAACCGCAACAAGGGTTCCACACTCTTTCCTATGGGACGCAGCCAAAATATGTCATCGCCCTACGGTCTGGAGTCATATATACGGATGGAGAACAATCGGAGATGCTTCCTGCCCAGTTGTACAACAATTCCGGTATCCGCGCTCTAGGATTTCACAAGCTCCTTTTTATAAAGGGAACAGACAATGTGTACACATACTATTCAAAGTCTGCAAAGCAAAATGCTGAGGCGCAACTGAAGATCACCCTGGAAGAGGGAATCCCTATAGTGCAGCAAAGGCTGCCTACACAATTTGGCAGCCCTGATCTGCAGTGGGTACAGTTACTACAAACAAAAGACGCGAAATTTCCGAGCGCCATTCTTCTTCGTATGGGCATTCAAAGCTTTTGGATGGATCAGAACAACCGCGTGTACGGCTATGATGCGACAGGCGATTTGACTGCGATTTTCCAATTGGATTCTCAGAAAAATTGCATCAATATGCAGAGGCGCAATGGCGATTTCTTTATGATCTCCGATCCAAAGCACCCCGAAAATAAAACCCTTCAAACATTTTACAACCAGATCCTCCGCGTGTTCCCGCGTGAGGAAATCTTGGTTCATCAATCGCAAAGATCTCTGTGGATCCCGGGACTAGATCTTACATTGTCTCTGAAGAACAACGGGTATTTCGGAGCCTCGCACTGGATCGCTGAAAAACCCGGAATGAAAGAGATGGCCGTCGATGAATCTGACTGTGAAAAGGGATACCTCAGTCTCGTTCTCCCCAAGGGCGCAGATGACAGAGAATCTCTTGAAGATCAGCTCCTCATTGCAGAAAACCGCCTCAGAAGGGGAATGGAAACACAAACGCCCTCTTTTAAGACAAGAAAAAATCTGAGAGAAAACATCGCCCGTCAAAAAAACAATCTGAGCCAAGCCGAGGGAAGGAAAGGGATAATTGTACTGGATAACCCTCAGATAGGGCCTCTCGGTCATATCGAACTGGCCGTTGCCCATGATCATACGCTTTCTGCAACAGATGTGCGAGGAGCGCTGTATCTCATAAAACAACAAGATCTCTGGTTTACCCAAACAAGAGAGTGGATACAAGAACAAAAAGACAAGCACGCGACTTCAGATCATTTTGACCCACAAGAAATTGTCACATGGATGCGGCAGCATGTAAAGGGATCCCCATTCCAAGAAATGGAAACCTCTGTACTGCAGCGGTGGGTTCTCACGACGATTCTCCCCCTTTCGTCTCTCTGGCTCGCTCCTAACGTCCTACAGATACTCGAACAGTTAGAAAAATTGCGCGAAGAAGCACAAACAACATTCACCCTGAAACGGATGGAGGAGATGGCGCATCGCGCGGGCGTCAAGCCTCTCGATCCAACCACGAAACAAGAGTTGCAAAAGATAGCCCGTAATAGCCCACCCGCTTTGAAACTTTGCTGTCTCGGCACCTTGCTCAAAAATGCTCAGCAAGAAAGAACCTTGCTGAGTAAAAAACCCTCGGGGGGCTCTCTTACAGAGGTTCAAGACATCATTCAAGAAATCCAAGACCTGAACTCACAAATCGAAGAGGTGGAAATAGACGATGCAGAGTTTGAAAAATATGGATCGGCTCTTTATCGATTATTTCCTGATCGAAGACCCCAAACAAGCTCATATCATCCTCTCCGCATCTCTGAAAAAGCGATCTCTCTTGCGAAGAAATTCGATACCATCGCGCGGCACAGCTTATTGGAACGTTTACATTTGGAACCCACGATCGCGGCAACGCGCAAGCCTTTAGAAACGCTTGTTTCCGAAGAACAAAAAGCCTTCATACATTCCTTTAGAGAACATAGTCCCGAACAAGTCAGGGGTTTTTATCTCGAGGAATTCGGAATTTTCTATGAAAAAGCCCTCCTCTCTGAATTTCAAATTCCCAAAACAGATCTCAAGGTAAAACGGGAAAAAGAGTATGTGCCAAGAGGATTGTTTGGTTTATCCCGTCAAGACATCAGGGATCTACTGAGCTTGTTAACGAACCAAGGAATCCTCGAGCAGCCTCGAGGGGATATCTCCTATTCTGTTTCTGCAAAACAGGGGTGTCATCCCTTGCAAACCTTAGACCGTAAGATGATTGAAACGCATCTTACAGCCAAGGGGTTGAAAGAACCCGCGAAAATTATCCAAAAACTGCAGGCCTTTATTGCCAATGCAGCCCATGCAGGCTTCACATTTACCTTTGCCAACGGCGCTCAAGAGCTTGTTGAAACAGCCCTTGCTACGGAAAAAGCCCTCCATAAAAAAGAGATCCAACTCGCGGAAGATTTTCTACGAGAAAAACTCCCTGCACATAAACCCTTTGAAGAAGCGCTTGTCTCCCTGAAATCAGCATGGCTTACAGGAATGGCAAAAGAGCTCTCTCGCGACCTTGATGCATTGCAAAGAGCGCTGACACGCTACCTCGTACATAAAACAGAACTCAAACATATTGAAAATGTAGAAAATGCATCGCTCACGGGAGAAAGAAACAAAATCGAGCTCTTGGGAACACGCCGCCAATACAACACCCACTTCTTATTAACTGAAGGAACAACCGAGAGTGAACGCGAGGAACAGCTGCTGCAAAGAGCTTTTCTCCTCTTTGAGGAAGAGTATGGCGCTCGTTGCAACCCGATGCAACATGCACTATTTCGCTCACTACTCCTCGATCCGTCCTTAGCCGAGAGGGGATTCGACGCGATCCAGGCGCGGATGGGCTTTGGGAAAACCGCACTCTTACCGATCATGGCGCTCGTCAGGGTGGCGAGAAACCAACGTATCAATAACCCCTCGGAAAGATATCTTCCCATTTATATCGTGCCTAAAGCGGTCATCAAAGACAATACGGGTTCGTTTCATACCCGTCTCTCTCATATTCTTGGATCCCATGCGATCCAAGATCAAGAGTTTTCTCGTTATCAGATCAATAATGATGACATCCACGCCTCGCTGCAACTGATTCGAGCAGATCTTCAAGACCGTTTAACGTTCTATCAACAAGCGCTTCGCGAAGGAACCGTCTTAATTCAATCGCCGGAAATTCGCGGCAGCATGGAGGCTCAGGAGCTTGAGTTCGGAAGAATGCTCACGCAGGATCGATACAATGGGGATATGAAAACGTTATGCATTGAGTGCAAGATCTTGTTAGGAAACATTCGCGGGATGAAGTCATACACAGTGTTCGATGAGTTGGACGATACACAAGATTTTAAATCACGCAAGGTGAATTACACATGCGGCGATGAAGAACCGATACAAGAAAATACTCTCCTACACCTACGCCAAATTGTGCCTTGGTTGGAACAACGCAAGGATTGCAGCAATCTTGCACAACTGGCCACTGATCTCTGTGATCTCCTAGGGCTCCGAGAAGATGAGACTGTTCAGAACTACATCCTCGACGCTTCACAAGACTATCGCGCCATCGCCTCTTATTCTCTCGAAGACAAAGAAAAAATCTTTTTAATTCGCGCTCTTGTTCAGGATCCCTATATGCTCAGCCTGGCTACATCCAAGAAGCCTAGCACGCACTATGGGGTACGCCGCATAGATCAAGGGGATAAAAAAGTGTATTCCTTCGATGCTCTATCCAAGGCACCGCTGTTGATCGCCGTACCTTATGAGGGAACAAATACTCCCAAGGGACTATCCGTCTACGACAACACGGAAGTGGCAGCCATAGCAACGATGCGGTACTACAATTCTTTAGAAACTCTTTTCGATAAAGAGCATCATCTTCGCTTCCTCATGACTCAGGTGCATGATCATAAACTTTCTGAAAACATTGAGAATCTGGCTCCTGAAGGGTGCATCGACATGTTGGAGGAGTTGGAGCAACGGATCGGCGGAGACAGAACAAAAGCGGAGGAAGAATTTTTCAAGAATTTTATGAAAAATCCGAACGAAAAATTTCGTCAATTCTTCGGGGCGGCCGTGTGTGCAACACAAATTCGTTCGAACACGCAATGTACGAAAAGCGATCGCTATGAAATGGGTTCCATAGAGAATATCTATAAAGGATGTTCGGGAACTATCGGAGGCACCAGCAGCTATTTCACTCGAGAGAAAGTCGATCCCAACGCGGATGGCAAACTCAGCTTGGAAATCATGGGCAGGGATGAAAATCAGACCGTCGCCGTACTGGAAGAGGTGGCAACAGGAGACTACCTACAAAACACCCTTGCTAACCTCCTGGAGCATGCCCAGAGCAATACCCGAGCGATCATTGACGCTGCGGGTCTTTGCAAAAGCAAAGATGGTCTTCCCGAAACCATTGTTCGGGAGTTATGGAAACAGCTTCCCCGATCCAACGTCTCTTACATTCAAGGGATCATCTATTACGATAGACATGGGGTGAAAAGGCTCTATAAAGGGGGAGATAACCCTGGAGATCTTTGCTCTACGGAAATAGAGTTGGCTGCTATTGCAAATCAGCAAGCCTATTTCTCTTTTTATGGGCAAAAAAATACAAGGGGCTCCGATATCAAGCAGGCCGACGGCGCCCACGCCTTGGTCACCCTTGATGAAAACGTTTCCAATAGCGATGCCAAGCAGGCGGTGCTGCGATTTAGATCCCTTGTCAATCGCTCTTCAAAACAGAGTTTTTCTTTCGCCATCACCCCTCGCGCGCGCGACATCATTTTGATAAACAGGCCTCTGAGCCGCAAGGCTCGTGAAGAGCAGAGGGCGCACGGAGGGGTTCTTGAAGGCCCTTCTTTTCTGCAGATGATGAAGATCGCATGGCGCTACATCCGTTCCGGGGTTGCAATGACCCCAGAAGAAATGGTGCAAGCCCTGGAACCCATACTCGAAAATACGACACCACCCCTCTCGGTGCGGGATATCGCAAATTACTTGCGCACCCAAGAAAGAACCATAGAGCAACAAAACGCGCTGACCATTTTTAAACAAGAACTGGCCGCACATGTAAAACAAGCTGCTGCGGCAGTAGAGCGCCTCCTTTTACAGACGATCGACCCCATACGCAGCGAGAAGGATCGAACAACCTATGTAGATTTCTTGACTCAGAGGAACGAAATCGTTGCTTTTGCTGAAATGTCCATACTCGAATTACAAAATAAATATGGACAGGGAAGAGAAAAAATGACAAGAGACGAATTTATTCAAAGGCAATACTTCCAAACTATGGAGAAGTTAGGCCGACTTTATGGTCTTATTCCTCGGAGACACAGTATAAGCTCGTTCTTTTCCGAGAGAGTCAGACATTCAATACAACGATTCGAGCTTCGTTATCCTCGAGACGTTTCAGTGCACATCGTCTCGGGCAATCTAGAAAGCGATGGCATGGTGGAAGTAGAAGCCCTAGCGCTTAACGAATTGCAAACAGAGGTCGATGCGCAAATTCAGTCTCTTACAGAGACTGAAATTCACGTAGAGCCTCCACGCAATCGTCCTTCCTACGCGATGACAACAAAACCGCATCGCACAGCAAACTTAGATTTCTTAAACTCCCAATCACTCCCCCATGCCCATGAACTTGCATGGATGAACCATCTCATCCACGGAACGAATCGAGACCGTCTCTGCATCAGTCCCTCTTTGCAAGAGTACAATATCGTCTCACGCTTCGTTGTGTATCAGAAGGACAAGGACAAGAATCGATGTATCTTTATCACACAGGAAGAGGCGGCTCTTTTCGTAAGCTCAAAGTCACAGTCGGGAGAACTTCACGACTTAAGAACCTCTGTTTCTTCGATTCCTCTTGTCCAGACCGCACAATACCTCTCATGGCAGAAAGAAGAAAGCAATTGTACGAGTTTCCCCTATACTCCAGACTCCCTGTGGAACAGGAACTGTCCCGTCTTTATAGAAGAGAAAGGAGACATGCATCCCCGTCTCAAACACAACGATCTAAGTTGCCTACGCAAGACACTTGCCTACGGGGTGTCGCAGCCAGGATCATGTCGCTGGACCATCAACTATCAAGAGAAAACTATCTCGATCCAGATTAATCAGGAACCTCCGATCGTCGTACAAATTCCTTCATTCACACACACCTATGCTTCGGAGCTCTTTCAGACAAGGTGGAAAAAACCAACATCCCCCAATACATACGAGGGCAGCATATCCGACAACATCTATCGGGAGATTGAGAACAAGTACTCAAGCAGAGCGCTTTCGAATCTGGAGACATCCATTTCAAAGAAGCGCGAGGAAATCGCAAACCTAGAAAACAGGTCCAGGATACTCACCCAGAAATTCAATCGCACTATAGGGGAGGAGCAAGAGCTCTCAGACTTGCCAGGCCTATTAGCCACGAAGGAAGAAGAGTTGACCAAAGAAGTCAAGGATCAGGAAGAAAGGCTTAACTTCTTGCCTCAGGCTCAAGAGGCTTATCTGTTCTTTCTACAGTTTTATTGGCTGGAAGTTTCGTGTGTAGAATCATTAAAAAAAGCAGGGCTGCTCTTAAGGTCCTTCTTCAACCTATTTCGACTCGACGAGTTCTTTACAAATCCAAACAAATCAGAAGATATCATCGAGCTATCATGGGATAGCCCGAAATGTCTTGCCTTGAGGAGCGAGGTGTGCGCTTATCGAGAAGCGATCGATCCGTCAAACGTGGAACAACAGAACTCAGACAAGTTCACACAGTTTCTAACCTGGGTCACAGAGAGATCTCAGGATGTGTGCACGCGAAAGGAGAATCAATAGAGTCTATGGATTGGAGAATGGGGGCGGGCGGACTCGAACCGCCGAACTCCGAAGAGGAGGGATTTACAGTCCCTTGCAATTGCCGCTATGCGACACCCCCGAAAAATTTGCTGGCGAAAGGAATTGAACCCTCAACCATCCGATTACAAGTCGGGCGCTCTACCATTGAGCTACACCAGCAAATGAAACTCTAACTAGAGTACACAATGGTGAGTTTTTGATTCAAGAACGTTTTGTTTTTTCTTCTCCCTTAATAGGAGAAATCGTCCTCTTCGACAAGGAGTGTCCGTCAGACGCCTCCGGAAGAGAAGGATGCAGAAAAGACGCCAGCCCTGCGGTCTTTTGCGTCTGCTCAGAGCGATCTCCCAAGATCGCCTCCGCTTTAAAACGACCCCTGTGCATCTTCAGCTCGCAACACTTTTTAAATTTTTTTCCCGATCCGCAGGGACAAGGATCATTTCTGTCCGGCTTTTTCATCAAATTGACGATGCTCCTCTTTTTTAATGACAAAGAAATTAACACATCAGGAATTTAAGGGACAGCAATTTCGAAAAAATAAAAAAAACACTTACCAAATCTCCAAAGGAATCCCACAAAGTTCCTTGCGAAGCTCTCTTTTTTCAGGTATACTCTTGGAAAGAATTTTATGGAAAGCCTCAAACACCCCATAGCAAAACCTCCATGGACGGCTTTAGGCAAAGAGCTGGAAAGCGCTGTGCGCAAAGCCATTTTCGACTTTTCTCTTTTAGAAAAAGAGACCGCAAAGATCGCGGTAGCTCTTAGCGGAGGCAAAGACAGCCTCAGCCTCCTTTATCTCCTCCATGCCCTCAGAGGTAGAGGGTTTCCCCTCTTCACCCTATACGCCATCCATGTGGGAGGAGAATTTTCCTGCGGTTCCGGCATCGGGGACGATTATTTAAAAAAAATCTGCGGCATGTTGGACATTCCCTTCATCCGCAGGGAATCAACCCAAACGCGCGCATCTCTTGAATGCTATCGCTGTTCTCGAGAACGGCGTCGCTTAATCTTTGATGCGGCTAAAGAAGCCGGCGCCACAGTCATCGCCTTCGGCCATCATAGGGATGACAGCGCGCAAACTCTCTTATTGAATCTATTCCACAAGGCGGAATTCGCAGCCAACCTCCCCAAGGTCTTCATGCGCGACTACGGGGTCACGATCATTCGCCCCTTGATTTATATCGCAGAAGAGTCTCTCCGCTCCTTTGCCAAAGAATACGGATTCGCCCGAATCAGCTGCCAATGTCCAGTAGGACAAAACTCAAAACGAAAAACCGTGGACACACTCCTCAGTCAAATCGAGCGCCACTTCCCTCATGCAAGAAGCAATTTATCCAAAGCCGGCCTGCTCTACGGCTCCAACAAGGCAGCCTCTCCCTAAGAGAGCGGCTCTCATTGTTTCTTCATCAAAACTTGAATATTTCCCACAGCTATGTTATACCAAGGAGAATCACTGGCAATCCCCACCTCAGGCCATTACGGAGAAAGTCTCATGACAAGCAACGAAACATGGATCCATCTCATTACTTTCATCGCCTATTTCTCGGCTGTTCTTCTCGTCGCTTTCGCTTCATATAAGAAGCAGAGAACCGATTCCGACTTTATTATGGGAAATCGCTCTCTGAACTTTTGGCTTACGGCTCTTTCCGCCCATGCCAGCGATATGAGTAGTTGGCTTTTCCTTGCCTACCCTTCCGAAATATTTTTGCAGGGGATGTTTTATGCATGGGCCGCCATCGGCTTAACAGGCTTCATGTTCCTGAATTGGCAATTCATCGCCCCCAAAATTAGAACCGCCACGGAAAAACTCGGCAGCCTCACCTTGAGCACCTATTTCGAAGCGCGTTTTAAAGATACGAGCGGATCCATCCGCGTCGTCTCCGCTGTCATGGCTTTTCTCTTTTATGCAGTCTATATCGCATCGGGCGTATCCGCTCTTGGCATTCTCGTAGAATCTCTGTTCGGCATCGATTACCTCATCGGCATCCTGCTCGGACTTATCCTCGTCGTCTCCTATGTTTTCACAGGGGGTTATAAAACCGTAGCATGGATCGATCTGTTTCAAGGATTTTTTCTTCTCGGCATCATCCTCTTTATCCCCCTCCGCCTGCTCCTCCGCTTTCAAGGGACGGCTCCTATTTTCACGTCAATGCATCTGCAAGGAGTCTCTACGCACCTGTTCCCCGATTTTACCCCTGCCACCCTTTGGCAGATTCTGATGATCACAGGAGGATGGGGTTTAGGATATTTTGGACAGCCTCACATTATTACCAAATTCATGGGAATCAGCCATGTCAACGAAATGCACAAAGCAAAATGGCTGGGCATCGGCTGGCAAAGCGTTGCCCTAGTTTCCGCCACCTGGATCGGCCTCATCGGCATTTATATGTTTCCCCATGGACTCAACAACCCTCAGGAACTGATTCTTGAAATTGTAAAAATCACATTCAGCCCATTTTTCGCCGCCCTAGTCGCATGCGCCATCCTCGGCGCGTCCACCAATGTCATGGCTGCGCAAATTCTCGTAGTCGCTTCCAGCCTGGCCGAAGACCTCTACAGGAGAGCCTTCCGCAGAAAAGCCTCTGCGCAGGAAATCCTTTGGGCCACTCGGGGGAGCGTGCTCCTCGTCGCCCTCATTGGCTTTACCATCGCCAGCTTCAAGTCGCAAACGATCTTTCAACTCGTCCTCTACGCTTGGTCCGGCCTAGGCGCCTCTTTCGGCCCCCTCCTCCTCCTTTCCTTATATGTGAAAAAAATCA
>CAZZLR010000003.1:0-14667 GCA_964655045.1 uncultured bacterium
ATGCCATTTACGATCGTCGATTTATCGACAGCTTTCACGCAGCTGAAATATGACAGTATCTATTACTTTTGGTATAATGTATTAGGTATCGCTGTCCTCGGGCCATCCGCTTTGCCTCAATCCCTCATATAAAACAATCGCCGCGCTTGCGGCTAAATTCAGGCAGCGCGTACGGGGAGCCATGGGGATGGTGAAGAAACGTTCAGGCCATTTTTGCCAAAAAATATCGGGCAGCCCCTCCGTCTCAGAGCCAAAAATCAAGCAAGAATGTTTCATATAGGGGGCCTCTGTATAAATCCGTTCCGCCTTGCTCGAAAAAAAGAAAAAAGAATCCGCCTCCTCAAGATACGAAAGAAGATCTTCGATCGATTCAACAGCAAGATCCTCCCAATAACCGAGACCCGCTCTCTTCAAATGACGGCTGTGCAGACTAAATCCAAGAGGGGGCACTAAGGCAAGCCGGGCTCCGGCTGCGGAACAAGTACGGGCAATATTGCCCGTATTTTGCGGGATTTGAGGACGATAAAGGATGACTTTCATCGAATGAGTAAAACATCCTCTTCGGCACTGCGGCGGTGAGCCGGCGGGGATTCTACTTGCATCACGGATACTTCAATCGTCAAAAGATCCCCTTCTGTAAGATCCTCGCAAAGCTCCGGGTGGATATATAATTTGCGCACCTCTCCTTCCCGCATACCGAGGACGCCTAGCTGAAGTCCCGGAAAAGCTTCTTCCAAGGAAACAACCTGCTCCAAGGGGCTAGAGCGTTCCCCCCGAATCTCCTGAGTCAGGCGAAGCAAAGGCGAATGCAATTTTTCCACTCGATCTCCCTCTCCTTGGCGCAAAATCTCAAATTGCAGTTTTCCCTCAACCATCGATACTACGTTCTCTTTTTTCTGATTCTCCTGCAAAAAAGCAACCGCATCGCGCAATTTTTGTTCCCGCTCCATCGATGCAAGAGCCGCAACACACTCTTCTTCGGAAAGGGGCGGATTTTGTCCGCGGGACGCTTCCAGCAACCCTTTCGCCACCGCTTCCATATCAACCGGGACGGAAAGCTCCTGTAGATTTCTCCCAATCATATGTCCAAGCGCCTCAAACGTTTTCTCTGCATTGGCTGCGAAAACCACAGAACATAAAAGAATTTTAAACATGGGCCATCTCTTTGAGGATTGTCGTAAGAAAATGATCGAAAGAAACATTGCGCGTTTCTCGAGAGTGCATGTTTTTGATTTGCACACACCCTTTTTCCATTTCATCGCTGCCTATAATGGCGCAATGAAGCGCTTCCGCCTTCACGGCATTAGTGAGAGCGGCTTGGATTTTTTGCGCATGCATTTCCACAATGGACGGTACCCCTGCATGCCTGCAAACAGTGGCCAGTTCCATACATTTTTTACGCGCCGGCTCGCCCAAAGGAATGAAATAAAGATGGGGACGATCGCGCCTTGCGCAAGGGATATGAAGAGCGGCCATGACTTGCAGGAGCCGCTCCATTCCGGTGGCAAACCCTACCGCGGGGATATCCCCCCCTCCCAATGACGCAACCAATCCATCGAAACGCCCCCCCGCTCCCACTGTCCCCTGCGCACCCAAATCTTCCGAAACAACCTCGAATACGGTTTTATTATAATAATCCAACCCGCGCACGATCGTAGGATCAATTTGATAAGGGACTCCCAAGCAATCCAAGAAGGAACAAAGCCGGTCGAAATGCTCTTGGGCCCCCTTGGAAAGAAAATTGAGAATCGAAGGGGCTTCCTTAAGGATTTCCCGATCCCGCGCGGCTTTGGAATCTAAAATCCGCAAAGGATTTTTTTCAAAGCGTACTTGACTCTCGGCGGAAAGCTGTCCGAAATGAGGTCGCAAATAGGCTAGAAACGCTTCTCGGAACGCCTCCCTGGACTCCGCATCCCCTACCGTATTCAATAGAACTTTTAAATTTTTTAAATTCAGCCTTGTGTAGACCTGTAGAAGCAGGTCAATGACCTCCGCATCTTGTTCAGGAGAAGAAACCCCGATGGCTTCCACTCCAAATTGATGATGCTGCCGATAGCGTCCCGATTGAGGCCTCTCATAGCGAAACATCGGTCCGATATAAAATAGCTTATGAACAGCGCCCCAATTGCCTAGATGATTCTCAATGTAGGCGCGCATCACCGACGCCGTCCCCTCCGGACGAAGACTGATCGAACGTCCCCCGCGGTCTAAAAAGGTAAACATTTCTTTTGATACAATATCCGTCGTTTCTCCCGCGCTGCGGACAAACAGCTCTGTCCGCTCGTAGATTGGCGTGCGAATCTCCCGATATCCGTAATCGCCTGCTGTCTTTCGAATCACAGATTCGACCTGCTGCCACATTGCGGACAAACGCCAAAGCTCATCGGTTCCATAAGGAAGAATATCGAAAGTCCCCTTGGGGATTTGAAACTGCATACGAGCCATTATAAGGGATCGATGTTGCACGCGCAAGTTTTTTAGAACCAAGCCAGCCTATATACCCAAACAACCTGAAAAAGTTAGCGTTCACACATCGACTGTTGACTTGGAACCGAGAAAACGATAATCTAAGTTCCGCTGCTATGAAAATATTCCAACTATTCAAACCGGCTCCTTACCTAAAAGAAATTGACGATCCTTCCCGCATCAAGGTCGATTATCAATATTGGCGCCTCCGTACGTTCTATTCTATGTACATCGGTTATGCGCTCTATTATTTCACACGCAAAAGTTTTGTCTTTGCGATCCCGGCTCTACAGTCCGAAATGGGATTGAGCAAATTCGAACTGGGTCTTTTAGGCAGTATTTTGAGCATCACCTATGGGGTCAGCAAGTTTGTCAGCGGCATTATGGGAGATCGATCCAACCCCCGTTACTTTATGTCGATCGGCCTGATTCTCACCGGAATATTTAATTTATGTTTTGGATTTTCCTCATTTTTTTGGACATTTGCTCTTTTTTGGGGGCTCAATGGCTGGTTCCAAGGATGGGGTTGGCCAGGCTGCGCGAAACTGCTGACCCATTGGTATTCTCAATCAGAAAGAGGACGCTGGTGGAGCGTCTGGAGCACTTCCCACAATCTGGGAGGAGCTCTGATCCCGATCCTCGCCGCTTCGTGCGCTGAGTGCTTCGGATGGCGCTCGGCGCTTTACGCACCCGGATTGCTTTGCATCGGAGCGGGTTTTGTCCTTTTAAATCGCCTCAGAGATACGCCCCAATCTCTAGGGTTGCCTCCTGTAGAGCGCTACCGCAACGATGCATCCGCCGCCCGCACCGAGTCAGAAAAAGAACAGCTATCCACGAAAGAAATTTTATGGAATTACGTGCTGCGCAACAAATTCATCTGGACGCTCGCTCTCTTTTCTTTTTTTATCTATATCATCAGAACGGCCGTCAATGACTGGAGCATGCTGTACTTAATCGAAGTGCGTGGCTATTCAAACATCCAAGCAGGATTCTGTGTCAGTTGGTTTGAAGTCGGCGGTTTTCTAGGTTGTATTGCGGGAGGCTGGATTTCCGATCTCCTCTTTCAAGGAAAACGCAACCCCATCAATGTCTTATTTACTTTGGGAATTGGCGCGGTTTTGCTTGCATTCAAGTGGATCTCTGTTTCCTGGCCTCTGCTGGACGGCGTTTTTCTTTTTCTTTTTGGTTTTTTTATTTTCGGCCCTCAAAATATCATCGGCATCGCAGCCGCCGAACTTTCCCATAAAAAAGCAGCCGCAACCGCGACAGGTTTTGCCGGTTGTTTCTCTTATCTCGGCGCAGCCGTCGCAGGCGGTCCTTTAGGCGCTCTTATCAAAGAATGGGGTTGGGACAGTTATTTAATCACGCTGGGCATTTGCAGCGCAATGGGAACCCTCTTGATCGCTCCTCTATGGTCTGTTAAAGAAAATCCAAAGGATGCAACGACATAGAAACACGCGCGCAAGGCATCCTCCTTCAGGCCATCCCTTACCTTGAACATCGACGCATCTTCAAGATCTTTACCCGAGAGGAAGGATGTATTTCCGTGATCGCACGGGATTCTCCCTTTAAGGCCTTTTCTCCTTTCTGCATAGCCGATTGGGTCTATCGAAAAGGAACGCGCGATCTACACCGTCTTGTCGACGCCACCCTTTTGGACGCTCTTCTGTTTCTGCGCGCTTCCTATCCCCATTTAATCGAAGCAGCCTCGATCGCGCGCGATCTTCTTTGCTCCCAGATGCAGGAAAAACCAGCGCCGCAACTCTACGCTCTCTCGTACAGCTATTTGCACCAACTGCCCCATTTTGCACGTCCTCAAACTTTAGCCTTGAGTTTCCGCCTCAAATTGTTAAAGCATGAAGGGGTGTTGGCCGCTCACCCTTTTTGCACACTATGCAGCCAAACATCGCGGACGATTCAAGACGGAGAAAGTTTTTGCGCAGCGCACGCCTCCACTCCCCTCCTCTTTACAGAAGAGGAGTGGAACCAGATCCTCCTCTTAGCACATGCCAAGGAGTTTTCACAGCTGCGTCAACTAGAAATCTCTCCCTCTTGCGAGGGGAAAATCAAAGACTATTTCAAAATATGAGTTTATGGCACTAGCGCCAAAGCGGGTATACCCAAACGAACTGAAAAGTTGAAGTATACCAAGGGGAAAAGCGCACCGAAAGGGACTCGAACCCCTAACCACTTGGTCCGAAGCCAAGTACTCTATCCATTGAGCTATCGGTGCAAAAAAACATTTGCGAAAGGGGGGACTCGAACCCCCACGAGAGTGAACCCGCTACCACCTCAAGGTAGTGCGTCTGCCAATTCCGCCACTTTCGCGCAATCTGAGAAAGAAAACAGTGCACAGCATAGCAGACAGAAGACTTTTTAGCAAATCCCCCTTATGCAGCCAGACAACCTGATTGGGGCGGGGTTTCCCGCCTCGGGATGGAAGCTCCTTGCGATAAGGATTCGAATCCTATATCCTTGCGTATCCCCAAACAACTCTTCAAATTGTTTGGGCATACAAGGAAAATCTATGCGCTTTGTGCTGATCTCTTTAGTACGGTTTTATCAAGTGGCAATCAGTCCCTTTGCAGGATGCTGCTGTCGTTTTTTTCCGAGCTGTTCGGAATATGCGTTGCAAGCGCTCGCAAAACATGGCAGCTGCAAAGGTTGTTGGCTGATTATGCGCAGAATAAGCAAATGCCATCCGTTTTACCCCGGCGGCTCCGATCCGGTTCCCTAAGGAATCGAAAGAACCATTCCGGGCACAAGACGATCCTTTTCCAGTGCGTTTCTATGCACGAGATCCTCGAGCTTCACTTTATGAAGTCTTGCAATCTTCCACAGCGTGTCTCCTTCTTGCACAATATGCTCTTTCACACGAGCGGCGTGAGGAAGACTGGGCGTCGTCTGTTCCGGGAGGCTCCCCGCTAAAAAGGGGGCTCCAGGAAAAAATTGAGCCAACTTATCTGCGGCCTTTTCACGCACGGCGTCCGTCCTGGGAGACTGTAGAAGGTCGAAACAAAATCGTTGCGCCAAGTCATCCGGTTCTTCCAAGAGATTCAAGAGAGCGAGAATACCGGCGTCTTGCAAACGGCTTTTAGAAAAAGAAAAATCTGTTTTTAAAAGGAGACGGGCGGCGCTGGGAGATCCATAGGACAAATATTCCAATAAGAACGAGCGTCTTCTCTCAAGAGATAAATCGAGTAGTTTTGACTGTCCCTCTAGAAATCGGCGCAAAGGTTCCCAAGGAGCCTCTGCCAGTAGAGAAAGGAGAACATGGGGATCGACAGGAGCCCCTGTCTTTTGAAAAAGGGTTTGAATCGAATGAAACTCGGCGGTAGAAAATAACGCTGAACAAAGACTGTCTTCCCTTGTTTCCGGGGACTTTTGTTTCAAGGCGTGAAACAGCCCTTCGAAAGTCAAAGGCCACTTTTCCCGATAGGCATAACGGACGATCGCATCAAATTGTTCTTCGCTCAAGGCTGGATAAAGCTCGACATATTTTTCCGAAGAAAGGAAGAGGCGGCGCTTTTGCAGCGGAGCGGCTCCAATGGCTTTTTCTAAATCAAAAAAATAAGCGGCGCAAAGAGCCGAGAGAGCCAAATCTCTTTTCAAGTACCCATCCTCCACAGGATCCCGATTCGTAAGGTACGCGACAAGTTCCGGAAAAGATCGTTGCAAAAGAGCTTGGAGAAGGGATGAATTCGGCGCCTCTTCCGCTCCTGTTTCATTGATTTTTACAGCTGCGAAAGGAGTCCTAGCCTCCCTCAAGGTAAAAACAACCAAAGTGGCAATGAGTCCAATATTCAAGGCGCCGCTGCATAGCAGAAAAACCGTCAATGTCCGAAACCGATTCAGATGGACTTTTTCCATGCGCACCCCCATCCAATAAAAATAGAGATTTTCAGAAAATTTAGGAAGAAGATATACTCGAAACTAATGAAAATTCCTCTTTCTTTAATCCGATCTTTCCTCCCCCTCGATCTGACTCCTGAGAAAATCGGAGAATCTTTGACTATGCTCGGACTTGAAGTGGACGCGATCCTCCCTTCCCCGGGAGGCGATGCGGTCTTTGAAATTTCTCTGACTCCCAACCTGGGCCACTGCATGAGCGCCCTTGGCGTGGCACGGGAACTTTCCGCATCGCTCCGCATTCCGCTGCGCCTTCCCCCTCCGTCCGTTTCGAAATATGAGAAGCCTCCCTCCTTTCAGGTCGCCATTCGCGAAAAGCAGCTATGCCCCCGTTATCTCTGCTTATCGATGGAAAATGCCGCCATCAGCCCTTCCCCTCCGTGGCTGCAAGAGATCCTAACCGCTTCCGGCATGCATCCCGTCTGTAACGCGGTAGATGCTGCGAACTACATCATGCTCAAACGGGGACAGCCCTTTCATATCTTCGACGCGGATGCCATCGTCAATCAATCCCTTGTGATTGAAAAGCTAGAAAAACCCATTTCTTTTACCGGTCTCGATAACCTGGTGAGAGAAGTCCCGGAAGAAAGTCTTGTCATAAAAGACGCGCAGGGTGTTTTGGCCATTGCGGGAATCCTGGGCGCTGCAAGGGGATCTGTAAAAGAAACCACAAGAAACATCTTAATTGAATCGGCCCTTTTTGATCCGGCTTCAATCCGTCGAACGGCTAAACGCCTCTCTTTCCGTTCAGAAAGTTCCCATCGTTTTGAAAGAGGGGTCGATCCGAATGGCTCTTTTGCTGCTTTAGAGGAACTCGCGGGATTGCTAAAAAAGCTTTGCGGCGCCCACTCGGTGCACGCTCCTTGCTTTTTAGGAGAAAGAGAAGTGAAGCCGCGCGCAATCAGCTTGCGGCTGGCTCATATACGGCGTTTACTAGGCGTTTCTCTATCTGCGGCCGAAGTTTCTGCTATTTTTCATTGGCTGCAATTTCCTTTAGAAGAAAAGAGCGAGGGAGTTTGGATCGTGAGCGTCCCTGCTTTTCGCGCCGATATTTCCGAGGAAGTGGATTTAGTGGAAGAGGTAGCAAGGATTTACGGGTATCATCATATAGACAAACCGGCGCCTCTATGCGCTCCTTCCCGAATTCCTCATGCGCGCGAGTATCTGTTCGAGAAGAAAGCGCGGCATGCTCTATGGGGGCTAGGATTGCAGGAATTCTTGAATGCCGACTTGATCAGTCCGAGACTTGCGGAATCGGCTATGGAATGGATTCGTCCCGGAGCGTCGCTGCTCAGCGCAGTGCATGCGAAAACGGAAGAATATTCGATCCTTCGTCCTTCTCTTTTGCCCGGGATGATGCAGTCCGCGCAAGAAAACCGCAACCATAAAATCGATACGCTGCACGCGTTTGAAATCGGCCGTATCCATTTTCTTCAGAATCATCACGTCGTGGAAGAATCGATGGCGGCCATTCTCTTGACTGGGGAAGCCGTTTCGGCGCATTGGAGCCGAAAACCTTCGGAGGTCGATTTTTTTGATTTGAAAGGGATTTTGGAGAATTGGTTTGAAACCATGCACATCTCTTTTCCTATTTGCGAACCTTCTTCTCATCCCAGTTTTCATCCGAACAGACAGGCCAATCTCATTCTTCAGGAGTGTTGTCTGGGTTCCTTTGGAGAAGTGCATCCTGCGATCGCGGAGAAGTTGGGGGTTAAGAAAAGGGTGTTTTATGCGGAGATCAATCTTCGTCTTTGCATGGGTTTAGTGCGTGGCGCCCGCGCCATGGAGCCATTGGCGCAATACCCCAATTCGGAGCGGGATGCCACATTTTCTCTTCCTTTAGAGATGCCGATAGCGCAGATTTTTCAAATCATTGCATCCCATCGTTCTTTGCTCCTGGAAAAAGCGTGGCTCATCGACCTCTATCTTCCTGAGGGCAATCCAACTAAAAGCGCTACATTCCGTTTTAGCTATCGCGATCCGCTCAAGACAATTTCTTTGGAAGAGGTGGAAGCGGCGCATGCGCAGCTGTTAAACTCCTTGCTAAAAGAGATCTCCTTAGCATAATATCCATAAAAAAACACGGAGTCTCTCATGAAACGTTTTTCTCCATGGCTTTTAGCGTTTATTACGGCTTCCTGCCAAAATTATTCTGCCGATTCGGTAGTCTCGCAGCAATTCGTGCACAAATATGGATTTGATCTCAGTGAAGAGGAATGGGAGCAAAGGGCTCAAGAGGGGCAAATCATTACGCTCTTGCAAAACGGAGTCAAAATCACCCGCACATATGAGCATGGGGAGCTGCATGGAGCGACGACCTATACGTTTCCCAAGAGCGCTATCGTAGAGAAACTGCGCATTTATGATCAGGGAACGCTTTTGAGCGAGACGTTGCATGATATCCATGGCGTGCCGATGCAGGAAGAGGTGTATGAATTTGACGATCGGATGATTGTCACTCGGTGGAACGAGAAAGGCGTGCCCTTGAGCGTGGAGGAATACAACGGCGATTTATTGGTGAGCGGAAAATATTATTCAGGGGAGCACATCCTGGATTCTGAAATAGAAAATGGGAACGGGGTGCGGATGAAAAGGGAGCGTTCCGGGCAAATCATTTCCCGCGACCGCATTGAAAACGGCGTATTATCGGAGCGCACGACCTATCATCCCAATGGAGAAATTCACACGGTATCCCATTATCACGATTACCAGCTACATGGCGATCAGACAAAATATACCGCATCGGGCAGACCCTTAATGAATCTTCATTGGAACCACGGCATCTTAGATGGAATCAAAACCAACTACCGTAATGGGATCAAGGTGTCGGAAACTCCTTATCTTCAGGGGCAAAAACATGGGACGGAACTCCACTACGACGATCTTGGAAATTTGATTGCCGAAATCATTTGGCGCAACGACAAAAAACATGGCTGCTGCAAGGCCTATACTGAAGATAGTACGGACGCCGATTGGTTTTTCAATGGGCAAATCGTGAGCGCCGAGAAATTTGCCACCTTGCAAGAGCGGGAGCAAATGATCGCCGATTTCCAAGCCCTGCCAGACATTGATGAGAAGGCGCCTCTTTAACGGGGGAATCTACGCAGAAATTTCCCTAAGCATATCGAAAAGCGTTTTAAACAAAGACGCAACGCGAGTTCCCTAGCTTTAGGCCATGGGAAGGTGTAATACCAAAAGCAACAAATATGATATTATTTGTTGCTTTTGGTATAAGATTGTCTCCAAGGTTTCGAACGCCGGCTTAGGAGCCCTATCGCAAAGAGGATATGGCTCTCAATCCGGCGTTCGAAAATCGGCTGCAGCTGATTAATGGGAGGAGTTCGTATTAGAAAGAGCGCCCATTTCATCTGCCAATAAGGCTTCAATGAGAGCCACCTCTTCCTGAACTTCTCCGATGAGAGAATGACTGACAGCGACATCCTTCGTTTCTATTTCATGCAATAAGGAATGCATTGCGGAAACGGGCAAAGAGATCTCCTCGCCTGCAGGATGTCCCACATCCAAAAGAACCGGATGAATAGCTACCGTCTCTGAGGAAACGGAAGGCTGTACAGAGCGAGAGCTGCATTCGCAGGCCGGTCTTTGTTGCATGGATCGGCAGCCGGAAGAGGGCGTCTCCGAAGCCGGTTGCTCTTCTTCCATGGGTCTTTGTTCAAAAGACTCTGTTGACCCCTCCGGGGAGTCTTCCTCTTGATTCTTCGGTTCATGACCTGAAGAACATCCAAATGCCGCTGCAAGAATCGTTCCTGCAACGAACCATCGTGAAAATTTTTTCATTTTTTTAACACCGAGGAGGTTATACTCCTAACCGATGCTCCCTGCATTCATTGTTCAATCCCCTTCAAGGGGTTCAAAAGTCCTCCTCTCAAGGGGCTTAAATCTATACTCAAGGTTACGCTATTTTTTGTGCAATGAAGATTTTTGAGCGCACCGGACAAACTGATCTACCCATCCTCATCTTTGTTGTTTCCGCCCGCGGATCCAGAGCCGCGCTCTCAAATTCAACGTTATTTCTGAGAATGTATATATGCCCTGGGAAAACTCAGACAATGACGAGGAGATTCCCCTCACAGGCTGCTGTCGCTACCCGCTGGAATAACTAAAGAACCCAAACAACCTGAACACATTGGCGTTTAGGCCGGCGCGAGGGCTTTTCACGGCGGAAGCGGTGGAGGATGTACGCCCGTATTCTAGACTCTTATCTTCCTGGCACGCTTTTTGCATCTTGTAAGAGTATGGATGTAATATCGGAGGGACTGTATGCAAGATAAAGAACTTTTAAAAAAAATCGCGAAGTTGGAGACCATCAACGACCAGCTGGCCGCGGAGATCAATCAGCTGCAACAGATTACACATGCCTTAGGATTTGCGGAAGGGGTAAAAACGCTCAAGGCGGCGGCGTTGGAAATGATTGCCGCAGAAGAAAAACGGAAACGAAAACCTTCTAAGAAAGGAGACGGAGCCACTCCTCCGCCGTCCAATTAGGGGCAAAACATTCCTCTCCATCGTCGAGAAAGTCTTGCGCCAATTTAGTTTTCTCTGCTTTGAGCCGAAGCATTTTCTCTTCGATGGTATTGGGAGCAATATAGCGTTTTGCAATCACGCTTTTTGTTTGCCCCACTCTGTGGGCACGGTCAATCGCTTGGTTCTCAACAGCATCATTCCACCACGGGTCGAGAAGGATCACCGTATCTGCCGCCGTCAAGTTCAATCCTACCCCCCCGGCTTTCAAACTCAAAAGGAAGAGAGAAAGCTTGCGATCCTCTTGAAAATGACGCACAAGGGCACTGCGCTTTTCCGCGCTCATGGAGCCGTCGAGACGCGCATAAGGATGGCAAAGCTCTTTGCCTACTTGATCGAGCATCGCCGTGAACTGACTGTAGATCAGAACCTTTCTTCCACAATCCAACGCTTCTTCCACCTCTTCTAACAGTCGTTCGATCTTTGCGCCACGCGTCTCCTGTCCGATCAAACGAGGATCCAACGCGATCTGCCGCAGCCGTAAAATCGCTTCTAACATCTCCATTCGATGAGAGGACGCGCCATCGGCCGCGATTTTTGTCAACAATCCCTTTTTTACCCTTTCTCCGTAAGAATGATAAAGATCCGCTTGCGCCTCATTCATTTCTACCCATGAGAGCTGCTCTACCTTCTCAGGTAAAGAGATCTCTTCTTTTTTACGTCTCAAGATAAAAGGCTTTGCCTTGCGCAAATCAGGAGAGGCAGGAGCGATCAGGCCTGGCAAAAGAAATTGAAACTGAGAGGCAAGTTCTTGCGAACGGTTTTCCATCGGGGTTCCATTCAAGGCAATCCGAAAACGGCTATTCAAACGGGAAGCTGCGCGAGCGGTCTGCGTCGACGCCGTCTTGATAGCGCTCGATTCATCGAGGACAACCACCTCCCAATGCGTCTTCGAAAGAGTTTCAATCTCTTGGCGAAGAGAAGCATAAGAGATAATTGTGTAAGAAAAGGAAGAAGGGGAAGGGGCGAGAAAGCGCGCAATCTCAGAGCGCCATTGGAAGAGGAGAGAGGTCGGCGCCACAATCAAAATCGGCAAATTCGTCCGAAGACGGGAAAAAAATGCCAGGACTTGAACCGTTTTCCCTAACCCCATTTCATCCGCTAACAGTCCCGCAAAACCCCGTTCATACAAAAACCAAAGCCAGTCGAGCCCCTTTTGTTGATGCTCCAAAAGCGTGCCTTGAAAAGAACTCCCGGGGAACACTTCTACAGGACCTCTCTGCTCTTTCAAAGAAACAATGGTGTTGCGCAAGGACTCCTTCCACTGCGCCTGCGGAGATTCCAAAAGAGGAAAAAGCTGCGCAGCTCCCTGTTTTGGCAGTTCCAAGACCTCCTCGTCCCACACTCCTTCCAAAGAGACAATTTTGCTTCGATCCAGCAACCCGATACTCATTGCATCAATCGCAACGCAAAGACGCCCCCTCTGCCACCCCTCCATCACAGTACGCAGCGAAACGCTTTTCCCCTGGAAAACGCTAAAACCACTGATCCGAACCACATCTTCCTTCTCCTGAAGATCAAAAGAAAAGGAACTTTGACGATAGATCTTTTTGCCCTCCGCCGAAATAATTTCCCAGCCCACATCAAGGAGCAGCAGCAGAGCGTCCCGAACCTGATCGCCAGGACAAAAATAACGGGAACTCCCTACGGTTTTACGAATAAATCCCGTCTCCAACAGATCTTTTTCCCATTCTTGATGCGCCGCGTCGAAATTGGCAAAACATCCTGTTGCATCAGTCAGCCGTAAACAAGGAACCTCTTGTTTTTCTTCTTGTTCCAAAGGAGGCGCGTCTTCTAAAAACCGTTTTCTCTGCAACCCTTCCAAAACAAAAGGGCCCTTGGAAAATAAAGAGAGCCACTGCCACGAAAAAGAATAACGGAGAGGAAAAGCGCGCCCCTGCGCAAGGCACCACCGAGGAAACACCCTTTCGCAAGAAGCAAGGGGAATCATCTCCCCTCTATAACGAAGCCAGGGAGAAATAAGATCCGAGCCCTCTGCGCGAAATACAGGCTCTGCAAAACATTGCCAATCGCAATGAAGAGGCTTTTTTTGATAAACCACCCGCCCGGTTTGCGCTAGAAGGCGCATCGCTTCGAATACTTCCTCCGCAGGGATATCGATTTGCTGGAAAGGCGTTGTTGCAAAATCACGAACAAACCGAGCCATGTTCTTTTTTAAAAACAACAAAACCGCTCGGTCTTCCGCAGGAGCTCCGACAGCAAGAGTATCCCAATACAACACCCTTTTCGCTGTACGATCTTCGAGATGAACCGTAAGGGAGTTTTCTCGAAAAGAGATTAAGTAATGCAGCCGCATCGCATTTTGCGGAAAGGTTTTGCGCTTTCTTTAAAGGGACGAACCCGCCCCCGGAGACAAGCTTCTGAGCAGCAGCCCTGATGTTTCCTCAGACACTCTACGCAGCAAAAAAATAGCTCGTTGCAATCCATATTCGCACAATTATAATATACATCGCGCGCGCAGCCACAATGCCGGCATGAAGTGATCGTCGTGGCATCACGGCTCAAAGGAACTACTAGGCGATCGTCAAATACGAATAGTTTTCCTTCCCATTCTTCCGATCCCTCTTCAAGACCATATTGAATGACGCCGCCATCGAGCTGATAAACTTTTTCAAACCCTTCCTGCTTCAAGACCGCGGAATAGAACTCGCACCGAATCCCCCCCGTGCAATACATCATCACGGGAGTCGTTTTTGGATCGCATTGTTCTTTTAAGCGCTTGGCGTATGCAGGAAATTGACGGAATTGTTCCAGTTTTGGCAGCTCAGCCCCCGTAAAATGACCTGCCTTCCATTCATAGTCATTGCGGACATCGAGAAGAAGTGTATCGGAGCTCCTCCGTTTGAGCATCTCTTTCCATACCTTAGGGGGAACGGACTCCCCCCTCTGAGAAAAATCAACGTCGCAATCAATGGCAACAAGCTGACGCCGATATTTCACCGTCATCTTAGGAAAAGCATGTTCTTGCGCAGAATGAATTTTAATCGGAACGGAAACAAACCGGGGATCTTCTCTGAGCCAGGCGATATACTCTTGCGCGTGCGCCGCGCTGCCGCTCGCCTGCCCGTTCAACCCCTGCTCGGAAATATAAATTCTTCCCCGAAAATCGCGTGTCTTGAAAAATTCCTTATGACGCGCCACCTCGACGCGGGGGTTTTCAATCGGCACGATCGCGTAATAAGCCAGAACAGAATAATCCATAAGGGAAGAATTCTACCCTTTCCTTCCACTTTCGTCAAGCCTTGCAAAATTCCGCAATCTGATTCCGTTGAACCTCTGTGAGGGTCAAATGTTTATTACCGACGCAATACAATTGACCCGCTTTTACATAAAGGGACTCGCCCCGTCCCATCTCATAGAGCTCCCCCTCTTGCAAGTACACCTTCTGACCCTCTTTCAAAAAATAAAATCCACGCCAGTTCTTGCACAATGGGTTTTGTCCACAGAACATCTTCTGATACTGGTGCTCGTCTCCGAAGGAAACTTGATGGAATACTGTCTCGCCTTTCAGGCGTAAAGTTTCTGCTTTAATTAAATCTTCAAACATCTGCACGCCGTTCTCTCCATTCTCCACGCCATCCATCAAACGCGCGCCACGGGGGATCACCGGATCATTTTCTTGAGAAAGTACGAGAATCCGCACCCTTTTTTCCGCCAAATTTTTAACTGCGCCCACTGCATTCATAGAAGCGCCAATCAACCAACCTAGGAAATCAGCCAGGCGAGGAC
>CAZZLR010000004.1:0-10168 GCA_964655045.1 uncultured bacterium
AATACGGGCGTACATTGTAAATCATCCAACTGTGAGAGCTTTCATGCAAACGCCAATTTTTCAGATTGTCTGGGTATATCCTCTGCTATGCCTATGAGCGCATCCCTGGATCCTGAAATGCAGGATATTGATCTATTGGCCTATAGCGAAATCAAGAAAGAATGCTACCATTTCCTATATGGAATTCAGCGTAATTTACTGATTTGGGGATGGCCAGATTCTATGGTCAAACAGGTATTAAAAGAGAATTTAGAAGCCTATTTGATAGGATATTTAAACACACCGGAATCTCGCAAAGTGTATTTAGAATATGAATCGATCGATTGGGACCTCTCCGAGATGATGAAGCCGTCTCGTCAGCTCTGATTGAAAAACTGCGAAAAGTCTATGATTTCTGCGAAAACTTCACTTTCTCTCACGGACTGAGAGACCCCATTTACGTGAATCAGGATCGGTCTTAACGAAAATCCTTTTGGCACTGTGAGATTCTCCATCTTTTTTCCTATCTCGTCGATCACAGAATTTCTCACTTCTGAAATGCTAAATTTGATTTCGCAGATGTAAAGAGTATTGTGTTTGGTTTGAATCATCAAGTCGATTTGACAGCCTTTCTGTCTTTTTGTTGCTCTTTGAAAAAATGGACCGGCATTCGCTATTTCGACTAAGTCGATCCGAAGTAATTTGCAAAGGCTTTTCCAGTTGTTGATGACTAGGTTCTCAAATTGGAGCCCCATCACAGATTCCCACCCGGTCATATGCATAAATGCCTTAGACTCAAACAAATCTTTTTCAATTTTATCTTTGTTTGGTTCTATATATCGGAGATAGAATCTAAGGTAGTTGTCTTTTAATCGGAACTTTTTAAGGCGTGACTCTTCTTTGGTTGAAAGGTTCCATGTGTGATCTTCTTTGACGAATCCGGCTAGCTCAAGATCATCAAGACATCTGGAAACGGCGCCCCCCTTTTCAAGACGTAGCTTTTCACAAATCTCGTCTAAAGAAAGTGCTGTATGTGCAAGTGTTCTGACAATATTGCTATAGGTTTGCATTCTTTTAGAGAATAGATCGGAGAAGATTTGATCAAATTCTCTAAAAAGCAATCCGTCTGATTGAAAACATAATCTATGGATATTGTCTTCGGCTGATTGCGTTGCAACGATCTCTTCCAGATATTTTGGAATGCCGCCTGTAACAGAAAGCATTTTGAACTTTTCATAGGGACTGATCTTGTTTTTTTGAGCCCCCCAAAATTCGCTGCTTTCAGCAATGGAAAGTTCTTCAAGAACCATGTCTACTGATACTCTGCCGACAAACCCAGTGCTATTCAGGATATTTTCTTCGATCCAACTAGAAACAGAACCGCAAAGAATCAAGATTAAATCTGGATTATCTGAGAAGTTCATATCCCAAGCTGTTTTTAGTTGGCCAAGGAAGTCTGGATCCTCCGACCCCATCCAAGAGATTTCATCGAACACAATGACAATTTTTTGATCTTTTGCCTGGTTTCCTAAGAATGTAAAATGCTCGATCCATTCAGAAACCTGTATTTTGGGCATGTTCAAGTTCTGGGATGTTTGGACTGAAAAAGCATCTAACTGCCTCTGCTTAGTGATCCCCGGAACCGGGGGGAGTCCTGAAAAAATCCAGCTTTTCTTATCCGATACAAATTCTTTAATCAGCCTGCTTTTCCCGACCCGCCTTCTCCCGTGAATGACGACCAGGCTGGCCGACTTTTTCTTGAGAAGCAGCTCCAACGATCCTAACTCTTTCTTGCGCCCTATGAACTTCATGTCATTCTTGTGATGTGAAATTAAGTCGTCATTTTACATCATAAGATCGACAAATGTCAATCCCGTGATGTATTATTGATCTCTTAGATACTGATAGAGGGTCTCTCTGCTGATGCCGAACTTTTTGGCGGCTTTTGTTTTGGATACACCCAGCTCTACAAGCTTTTTGATTTCTAAAATCTGTTCCGAAGAAAGAGATGGTTTTCTCCCTTTATATTTTCCCTGAGCCTTGGCTATAGCAATTCCTTCTCTTTGCCTTTCGAGGATGATGGAACGTTCAAATTCCGCAAAGGAACACATGAGATTGAACATGAGATGGCTCATGGGGTTCATGTCTTTTCCGTTGAAGTGGATGTTTTCTTTATAAAAAATGATTGACACTCCTCGTTTTTGAAGAATTTCAATGGTATTTTTTAGATCGTTCATGTTCCTCCCTAAACGATCTAAAGAATGCACATGAAGGGTGTCTCCTTCTCGTAAATAGTGCATCATTGCTGTGAATTGAGGTCTCTCCATGTTTTTTCCAGAGCAAAAATCGTCAAATAGTTTGTCGAGGGGGATGTTTGCCAATTGCCTTTCTAAATTCTGAGTACTCATGCTCACTCTTCGATAGCCTACGTTTTGTCCTGTTTTTGACATGCGGAGTTCCTTTTTTTTGTCTATTGAAGACTAAGATGTTCTGTCAAAATTGTCAATTTTTTGTTTTTTTTATTTATTTCTGACGATTTAACTTTTTTAAGTAGATAGTAGTCTATCTTGACAAGTCGCTAAGAGGGTGTCCGCAAAACAGAAGGTTGCTTGACAAATCTTTATTGTATGTTAATATTTGCTTAATACTGAAGCGGGGCAATGAAGAGTTATTTTGTGTGGCTTATCGCAAGCCAAATGAAAATCGGATGCCGTTTGGCTCGCTGTTATCCTAAAACAAGGGGAGAAGTTATGATTTGGAGCACTTTGATTTTTGTTTGCGCTATGCTTGCCGGCATTATTTCGACTTGTTTTCTGGGACCTAATAATCCAATTGAGGAACTTTGTGAAGAAATTATTAAAATGGAGACAGGGAAAGACTTTGATTTGTCTCAAATGAGAGAAGAAACCTCTTCATCTGGCGAATCGAAGCAAACAAAGCAGGAAGAAAATGAATCCATAAATCCATCTACGTAACACTGAACGTGTTGCATAATATAATCATAGACTGACCAAATAATCGTTGATTATATAATAATAATGATATACACAGCAAAGAAAACGGAAAACCTCATAGAAAGGGGCTCTTGGCTGTGTATCTCTCTCTGTATTCATATCAAAATAACCTGGAAGATGGGTTATTCCGCTGTCAAGACTGCCTTTCTTTGATTTTCAATGAATTAAGGTGGCCATGTTGAACAAATCTCTTTTCTTCGTATCTGCTGCAATGCTTTTTGCTGGGCAAGCATGTTCTTTAGAATGTTTTAAAGCTGCACCTCAATGCTATCGATCAAAAGAGATGGCAGAGTCTCCTGAACTACAGCAAGAACCTCTGCATGAGATAGAGCCTTTAGATGCTTTGCGATATATGAGAATTTCTACCGATTTTCTCTATTTTAAGGCGATTCAAGATTCTTTAGTTTACTCTGTGAAGACCCCTCTTGATGATGGATCGAGTTTTACGAGCGGCTCTTTAAAGGAACCTGAATGGCGTTATTCTGCCGGGGTGCGCATTGATATTGATTGGCCGATTTCTTGGGATGAATGGGAAATGGGAGCCACTTGGACATATCTCAATAACCATGCGTCGCAGTCAGCATCCGGAGGCAGCATGAATTCTTTATATACTGTGCTGACTCAGTCGAACGTGGGTTTATCAGGCAATGCGTATGCGACGAGCGCATCTACGTCTTGGAAACTTTTATTTAATATTTTTGATCTGGATTTCTCGAGAAAGGTTCTTTTATCAAAAGGTTTAAAAATTCGACCGGTCATTGGGGCTGAAGCTGCCATTATCAAGCAGAATAACTACGTGCAGTATACCTACATCAATGATTATCCATCAGTTCCCTCTCCGCAAACAGTAGCGGGCAACAGCAAGATTTGGGGGATTGGCCCTAAAATAGGAATGCATACGGCGTTGGTGATGCCCTATCAGGTGGAACTCAATTTCTTTGCTTCCTTTGCCTCTTTGTATGGACAAGGAAAAGGCGTTGTAAGATATTCTTCTTTTATTAATACCGCAACTCCAGCATCAGCATCCATTATCACACAGGCAAATCGTTTATTTTCTAATATGCAGCTGCAGATCTCTGCAGAAAAAGAATGGACATGGGATGCCATCTCTTTAGCGATCGCTGCGGGATGGGAAACGCAAACCTGGTTTCAGTTATCGCGTCTAAATTATTATGGGACGATCACGGAGCCGGCATCGGGATCTAATTTGACCATTCAAGGGCCTTTTGCCAGACTCTTTTTAGCGTTCTAAGATTTTCTCTAGAACTGTCTTAAGTCGGGTGAGCGCTTTCCTATCTTCTTGGGAAAGATGCGATTTTTTAAGGTGTATCTTCTGCAAGGCGTCTTGTGCAGCGGCGATCCATCGATGGCATCTTTTCTTGTGATCGAAAGAATGGGAAGGGAGTGTCTTTTGAATGATTTCGATCAACTCTTGGTGTCCGAGATGGGAGTGATTGCGGATGAGATCTGATTTTATTTCCACAGGTCCTTCTCGAGAGGCTAAAATATAGGCGGCTCTTTGGGGGATCTTCTGGAACAGTTCCTTTAAATCCTCCTGAGGAAGATTTTTATATAACTCAAAGTAAGCAAGCCGGTTGTAGCCGGTTTTCCTGCTTCCAAAGGTCGTTTCTAGCCATTTTGTAAAGGTTCCGTCTCGATACGGTTTTAAAATCTCCCGCGCTATAAACACTCGCTCTCCCATGAGAATCACGCCTTGTCTTCCAATCGCCTTGATTTCTTCTGTCAGTTTTTTGATTTGCTGCAGGTCTTGCTGTACTTTTTCTGCGGTAATTGATCCAAAATCAATGCTAGAGGAGAGAATTCCTTCTATGAAAAGTTCTTCTTTTTTTTCTAGTGTCTTCATATTGAAGAGAGCATTGAATGCATTAGTTTGCGGAACAAGATGGAATTCTGTTTTCGCAGATGCATTTTTTTCAAAGGCCTTATTTTGAAAAATATTTTTTTTTGTCATGATTTCGATCCTTTGCATCGAGTGAGAAATTCTTTGGTGAGGCTCTGATAATCTAGGGCAGCCCTTCCGTCTTTATTAATATCAAGAACCGTTTTTCCGGTTAATACGGCGCGGGATACATTGATATCTCTTCTGATCTTAGCATTAAAAATTTTGTCAGGAAATGAAGAGTGGATTTCATTGAGAAACTCGTTGTTTATGGACCCCCGCTCGTCCCAAAAAGAAAGAATGACCCCAAACCCAGAGACGTCATGATATTGACGAATGGAATCTTGAAATTCTTTGAGGCGCCTGAGAGCCAAAATACTGAACGCCTCAGGAATAGCGCAAATAATACTATGGTGGGAGGCGAAAAAAGCCGATTGAGTCAGCCACCCCAGGCTGGGAGGGGTATCGATAAAACAAAAATCAAAATCATTCCTTACTTTGCTGAGATTGCGTCTTAATCGTTCATGCGCATAAGGATCGCTCCCAAGCTGCTGTGTTTTTTCAATCCCGTCTAAATACGCATTGGATGGGATCAAGGAAAGGTTGGGAATGCTTGTGGCCTGAATGACCTGCTCTATGAGGGTGCCTCCCTGCAATACGGGCACCATTGTTTGTAGATTATCCGCGCCGAGCCCAAGTCCAATAGAAAGGTTTGCTTGAGAATCAAAGTCGACGAGAAGAACTTTTTTTTTATGAAATTTTGCGAGACAGGCGGCTATATGAAGCGCTGCAGACGTTTTTCCTGTTCCTCCTTTGAAAGAACAAAATGTGAATGTGAGCATTATTTTGCCTAATGGGTTCGAACACAAGTTACCTGAAACGATGATTTTTTGGACACCTTCTTCTCTGTGTAACAGTTATACAAACTGCGGCTGTGCAGTCATGGCATTTACGACTGTTTACAACAGTCTGTGTGCGTTCAAAAAATCTTCAAACAAGAGGGGGATATAGATTATTTCTTAAAATTTATTTAATTTTTTCTTGACATATACTTTGTATATGGTAGTGTTGTATATAACGACAAAAAAAATTTAGGAACCTATGAACCCAAATCCATTTCCTAAGCCGGTTGGAACTGTTACCGGAAATACCGGCGGAACAATTTATCCGGACAATTATGGGAATTTAACTCTTATTGGATCAGGCGGTACGACAGTTTCCGGATCCGGGAATACATTAACGATTAGCGGCGGCGGCAGCTCTTCTTTAACCTGGAATAACGGTGCTACGAGCACGCAGCTTGTGACGAACAATGGGTATATTATTACAGCGGGCGCGCAAACGTTCACGATGCCGTCTTCTGCAACCGTCGGCGATGCGATCGTGATTGCTCTGAACGGCGGTACTTCCTGGACCATCACCGTTGGCGGCGCTCCGAACTCTATTCGCAGCGGCACCACTCTTGCAAATGTAAGTGCAAATGCAAGTGCCGCGTCAATGGGGGCAGGCACCATCATGTCGTTGGTTTGCGTAGGGTTTACGAGCTCGACGAATCAGCAATGGTTAGTGCAGAATTTTAGTGGAACCGTGAATTTAACTTAATAGGGAATATATGACAGTATCTCTTGGTTCGGGTGGGTTTAGCCAATCTCCGTTTACTGTATCCAGTGTGGCCGGACAAGCTCGATATAGTACGATTCAAGCAGCCGTGACGGCAGCAGTAGGCGCTGGAGGATCGAATATCTATATTCAGCCTGGAACTTATAATGAAAGTATCTCATGGCCGGCGGGTCTTAATATACAATCTTCTGCAGCTGGAAATGGAGCGGTCATTATCAATGGCAATCAGACCTTCAGCGCAGCAGGAACAATTATTTTTAATACTATTTCATTTACAGCATCTGCAGGGAATACTTTCACTGTTAATAATGGTTCGGCCCTTCCAGACTTTCAGACTTGCAATATGACAAACACAGGGGCTGGAAATACTCTAGTTATTACAAATGCGCAGATCGCCATCATAAATCAATCTGCCATCTCAGCCAATACCGGGATATCGATCTCGCAAGCAGCAGGGATCTCTACTATTCTGTCCTCAGCCATTGGATCTCTTGCAAACACCACTTCTACAGCGGTCTCCCTTACAGGGACGGCGGCAATGGGAGTGCAGCAATCGAGTGTCTACTCTGGTGGATCTCAAGATACTGTGAGCATCGGATCTGCAGCCGCAAGTTACACGAGTTTTTACAATAACTATATATCAGGCGGAGCTGCATGGAACTTTCTCGCGGCAGGGCTTGTATATGCCGAATACGATATTATTAATGCACTTGGCACCAATTATGCGGCTGGAGCGGCAGGTACATTAAACTACTCGTTACTGACTTTCTTGGGCTCTACGAGCGTTGCTGCCGGGATTACGGATACCGCCTTGCCGAATTCTGTTGTGGTAACGCCTCCCTCTGCGTTGGTGTGGAATAACAATGCGACCAGCGGCGCCTTGGCTGTAAATAATGGATACATTATTACATCCGGCGCTCAAAGCTTTACCCTGCCTGCGACAGCTGCTATCGGCGACGTCATTGAAATGGTTCTTCAAGGAGGAACCTCATGGACGATCACTCTCGCCGGCCAGACGATTAATGGAATTGCCGGCGGCGGACCTGTAGCCCTAACCACATCTGTTGCAAGCAACGATACCGATTCTACGGCAATGCGCATTGTTTGTACGACGACAAACACTGCATGGAATATAGATTCTCTTATTGGAACATTAACAGGAAGTTAAGCTATGCCGATTCTGAACGCTACCGGACAATTTGGAATTTCTCCTTATGTTGTGGGACCTGGAGCTTATACAACGATTCAAAGCGCTATGACAGCTGCAGCCGGGGCTACTCCTCCGGGGACAGTTTATGTGACGCCGGGCACCTATACAGAAAGTGCCACATGGCCGGCTGGAATTACAGTGATTGGCGTCTCTGCCGGGAGTACGGTATCCGGAGTCACCGGATATAGTGTTCAAGTTCATGGACAACAGACCTTTTCAAGCGCCGGAACAATTTCTATTACGAACATAGAGTTTGATAATAATGGATCCGGAAACGCTTGGACGATTAACAATGCATCCGCAAATGTGAATTTCGAAGACTGTTTGTTGAATGCGACCGTTGCAGGAAATGCCCTGAATGTAACAACCGGTAATGTTACTGCAAATACGACAGATTTTAATAGCTCTGCCGGAAATGCAATTAATTATTCGAGCGGATCCGGATCTTTCACGTCTTGTATCATGAATGCAACCGGCGCCGGTTTGAACACGGTGAACTTGGGAACCGGTGCGAGTATCACGGCAAATTCGAATATGATTTCTTCTACCAGCGGGTACGGGGTTCTCGTGAGCACTGCTACTTCCTCCTGGGAAGGAAATTATAATCAATATACTTCCGGCCTGTCAGGAATTTTTTTCACTGCAAACGGGACGGCGACGTCGATTGATGAGATTTATAATTCATCTTCCGGATCCGGCAATTTTGCCGACAGCTCGGCTCCTGGCACAGGAAACTTTACGAGCGCTCTGGCCACAGTGAATGGTACGGCTACGTCGATCGGATCGAATTTAAATTCGAATACATATCCTGTTGCAAGTACTCCGGGGGCTTTTACTTGGAATGTGATTACGGCAAGCCAAGGCATTTCTTCCAATAATGGCTACATAGTTACAAGCGGCACAGTAACGATTACTTTGCCTGTGACGGCTAGCGCCGGTTCTGTGTTTGCCGTGATCCTCGATGGAGGAACCTCTTGGACGGTAGCGCAAAATGGAGGCCAGCAATTGAGAGTGGGCAGCAGGTTAAGTACGGTGGGCGCCGGAGGATCTTTAGGATCGAACAACCAGGGAGACGCAGTATATTTTATATGCTCTGTCGCCAACACGAGATGGGTCGCCAACGCGACTGTCGGTAATTTAACGATCGTTTAGGGAGAAACAATGACTACAATTAATTCGGTCGATACAGAAGTCGTCAACGCAACGATAAGTACAGCAACCGTAACTCCTACTGTGATTTCTTCGGTAAGTATAGCCACTACGAATACGATTACTGTACAGGGAATTGTGAATGGGAACAACGGTAATGGCGGCAGCCCCGATTCTACCGGAGGAACTTTTATGGCTACCGTGAGCGGTCTGGGAGGCACTGCTGTTCTTGTTGGAACTCCCATGATTGATGTGAATGCTAGTTCAACAGGTACATTTTCCGTATCCGTAACAGGTTCCACTTTGCAGGTAATTGTGACAGCTCCAAGCGCTGCGGCGTATAACTGGAATACAACATATCAAATCATGAGGACGTAAAATGACTTTCGGCGCAACGAACGGTATTTATAACATGAGGACGTAAAATGACTTTCGGCGCAACGAACGGTATTTATAATCAGACGACGCAACCCACCGTTTCTACACAAGTTGCTAACAAAGCTTATGTAGACTTAATCGGCGCTGGGTTCACATTCAAAAACTCCTGTTATGCCGCATCGACTGCGAATTTTAATGCGACATATTTTAGCGGAGCTGCCGGAGTGGGCGCCACGTTGACAGACGCTTCCGGTACTTTTGCCGTGTTTACGGTGGATGGGGTATCTCCTGCTTTGAATTCTCGAATCTTGATCAAAGATCAAACGACCCAAGCCTATAACGGTATTTACTCCCTGACAACGAATGGAGACACTATTTCCGTACCATGGGTTCTCACAAGGACTACGGATTATGATCAACCGGTTGAAATCATTCCGGGAACTTTGGTTCCCGTTGTGTATGGAACGCAAAATGCGGGAACATTTTGGGTCGAAAGCAACACAGTGACTACTGTGGGCGTTTCTCCGATTGTGTTCAATCAGTTTGGGGCGAGCGGAGCCGGATTTTTGCTTGCTTCGGCAAACTTGTCTGACGTCAATAGCGCCTCTACATCTTTGACAAATTTAGGCGTAACGACAACAAATCATGGAGTGCTTGTCGGAGGAGCCGGAAATACGGCAAGTTCTGTCGCCGCGCTAACCAATGGACAGCTGCTTGTCGGTTCTACAGGCGCAAACCCTGTAGGGGCTTCTGTAACGAGTTCCGCGAGTACATTGACGGTAACCGGAGGCGCTGGAAGCTTAAATATTGACGTTTCCGCTCCTTTGTCGGTTCCTTATGGAGGAACAGGGTTAACGAGTACGACGGCCAATCAAATCCTTTATTCTTCTGCAGCCAATACGATTGCAGGGATTCCTA
>CAZZLR010000004.1:10268-14638 GCA_964655045.1 uncultured bacterium
GAGCAGGAGCGGATCCTGCGTATTCCACGGCGACTTATCCCCCCACAACTACGGCCAATCAAATCCTTTATTCTTCTGCAGCCAATACGATTGCAGGGATTCCTACAGCGAACAACGCAATTCTTGTCACAAATGGTTCTGGAGTGCCCTCATTTTCTGCGTCCGGTTTGAGCGTTCCTCAAGGGGGAACCGGAGATACGACTTTGACAGCGCATGCCGTCTTAGTAGGCGAAGGGACTTCCCCTGTTGCCACAGTCGGCCCAGGCTCTGCGGGTCAAGTTTTACAATCCGGAGGCGCTCTTGCCGACCCCGCCTATTCTACGGCCACTTATCCTTCTACGACTACGGCCAACCAGCTCCTCTATTCCTCCGCAACGAACACTGTGAGCGGACTTGCGACAGCCAATAACGCTGTTTTGGTGACGAATGGTTCTGGAGTTCCTTCTTTTTCAGTCTCTGGTTTAGGCGTCGCTCAAGGAGGTACGGGAGACACAACTTTGACGGCGCATGCTGTCTTAGTGGGTGAAGGAACGTCTCCTGTAGCGCAAATCGGACCTGGCGCCACAGGTCAGATTTTAATGGGCAATACCGGAGCCGATCCGTCTTTCTCCACGGCATCGTATCCATCGACGACCTCGATTAATCAGATTCTTTATTCTTCCGCTGCTAATACAGTGACGGGGCTTGCGACAGCCAATAACGCGATCTTAGTCACAAACGGTTCCGGAGTGCCCTCATTTTCTGCGTCCGGTTTGAGCGTTCCTCAAGGGGGAACCGGAGATACGACTTTGACAGCGCATGCCGTCTTAGTGGGCGAAGGCACCTCCCCTGTTGCCACGGTAGGCCCTGGTTCTGCGGGTCAAATTTTACAATCCGGAGGCGCTCTTGCCGACCCTGCCTATTCTACGGCCACTTATCCTTCTACAACGACGGCGAATCAACTTTTGTATTCATCTGCAACGAATACAGTCAGCGGACTTGCGACAGCCAATAACGCAATTTTAATCACAAACGGCTCTGGAGTTCCTTCGTTTTCAGCTTCCGGCTTGAGTGTTCCTTTAGGAGGTACCGGAGATACGACTTTGACGGCGCATGCTGTTTTGGTAGGCGAAGGAACGTCTCCTGTAGCGCAAGTAGGTCCGGGTTCCACGGGACAGGTGCTGATGGGTGTTACTGGAGCAGATCCAATTTTCTCCACGGCTGCTTACCCTTCTACTACAACAGTGAATCAGTTGCTTTACTCCTCTTCCGCTAATACGGTAACGGGGCTAGCAACGGCGAATAATGCGATTTTAGTGACAAATGGTTCCGGAGTGCCCTCGTTTTCAGCGTCCGGTTTAACCGTTCCTCAAGGAGGTACGGGTAACACTACGCTGACGGCGCATGCTGTGTTAGTAGGAGAAGGAACGTCTGCTGTGGCTCAAGTAGGTCCTGGCACTGCAAATCAAGTCTTGATGAGCGGCGGAGCAGGAGCGGATCCTGCGTATTCCACGGCGACTTATCCCCCCACAACTACGGCGAACCAACTCTTATATTCTTCTGCGACCAATACGATTGGCGGACTTACTTCAGCGAATACGGCGATCCTGATTACGAATGGATCGGGAGTCCCTTCTTTTTCTACAGCTCCCTTGGGATTTGCCTATGGCGGGACAAACGTTACATCTGTGACGACAACGCCTACGGCGACCTCTTTCGCCGGATGGGATGCGAACGAGAATCTTTCAGCTAACAGTTTTATTTCCGGATTTACATCCACTGCCACGGCTGGAGGGAACACGACACTGACGGTTGCTTCGACGCAATTGCAATTTTTTACTGGAGCGACAACGCAAACTGTTACGTTGCCTTCCACAGGGATTGTGGCAGGCCAGCAATTCATGATCGTGAATAATAGTACAGGAGTTGTCACGGTTCAATCTTCCGGAGCCAATACTATCCAGGCAATGGCAGCTGGGACAACATTGACGGTGACTGCGTTGATTGCAACGCCCACGACCGCGGCCAATTGGAATGCAAATTACGCGAATAGTTCCGTTTCTTATCCATTAAGCGTTGCGAACGGAGGTACGGGCGCTACAACTTTTACAGCGCATTCGATCTTAGTCGGCGAAGGCACTTCGGCTGTAGCAGCCGTGGGTCCTGGCTCTGCTGGACAAATCCTTCAGTCGGGCGGAGCCGGCGCAGATCCTGCCTACTCTACGGCCACGTATCCTGCAACGACTACAATCAATCAGATCCTTTATTCTTCGGCTGCAAACACAGTAACGGGGATTGCAACGGCTACAAGTTCTATTCTGGCAACAAATGGATCAGGAGTGCCAAGTCTCGTTGGACCTTTGGGAAATGGTCAGATTTTGATTGGATCCAATGGTGCAACACCGGTGGCTACAAGCTTGACAGCAGGATCCGGAATCACGATTACTCCCGGCGCAGGTTCTATTACAATCTCGTCAAGTTCTGCCGGAATTCCCTGGAATAATACCTCTGCGAGCGGAGCCTTGGCCTCTAATAACGGCTATTTCGTAACAAGCGGAACTATTTCCTTATCATTACCGGCAACGTCCTCTGTCGGGGATGCCATCCGCATCGTATTAAGAGGGGGAACATCGTGGTCTATTACGCAAGCCATAGGGCAACAAGTGTTCTTTGGCAGCACGCAAACCACGTCAGGCGCCGGAGGATCGATTACATCCACCGCTGCCGGTGATGCAATAGAAATTGTCTGTACAGTAGCGAATGCGGAATGGACGATGCTTTCATCTGTTGGAAACCTCACCATTGTGTGATTGTTTGTAGTAAAAAAGAAACTTTAGGAAAGTCTTATGACAAGAAATAGTTGGAATAGCAATATTCCCATAGGTATCTCTCAGGGAGGAACAAATGTTACCTCTGTCACCACTGCCCCAACAGCTACGGCGTTTGCCGGATGGGATGCAAATTCTAATTTATCTGCACAGGGCTTTATTCCCGGGTTTACAACAACAGCTACGGCCGGTGGTACGACCCCATTGACTGTTGGATCATCGGAACTCCAATTTTTTACTGGATCGACCACGCAAACTGTGACGTTGCCGACGACGGGGGTTGTGGCTGGCCAGCAGTATACAATCGTGAATAAGAGTACAGGGTCTGTCACGGTTCAGTCCTCTGGAGCGAATACAATCCAGGTGATGTCAGCGAATACTGTTTTAAGTGCAACAGCTCTTGTCGCGACGCCGACGACGGCAGCGAACTGGAATGCACAGTATGCAGCGCTAGCTGGTTCTCTCTCAGGATATACAACAACAGCGACGGCCGGAGGGACGACAACCTTAACATCTGCATCGACGCAGCAGCAATATTTTACAGGATCCTCCACGCAGACGGTAACGATGCCGGTCACCAGCACTCTCGTGTTGGGTCAGCAGTTCATTATCGTGAACAATAGTACAGGGATTGTGACTGTCCAATCTTCAGGCGCCAATACGATTCAGGCGATGGCTGCGAATTCTACTTTGACTCTGACTGTCGTCGATACATCCGTAGCTACGGCGGCGGCTTGGAATGCATGGTATTCTGTTTCAGTTCCTTGGGATCAATATAAGAATTTAACAGCGAATAGCGTCGTTGAGGGGTTTACAACAACAGCTACGGCCGGGGGTGTTACTACACTCACAATTGCATCAACGCAGCAGCAATATTTCACGGGCGCTACAACACAGACGGTTGTTCTCCCCACAACTTCAATCGTTGCCGGAGAACAATATACTATTGTTAACAATAGTACTGGAACTGTCACGGTCAATGCTTCCGGTGGAGCGAATGTGCAATCTATGGCTGCTTCCACTATTCTCACTGTGACAGCTTTGGTTGCAACGCCGACGACAGCAGCCAACTGGAATGCTGTGTATACTCCTAAGAGTGTAGCCACAGCATGGCAAAGCGTATCAGGGACAAGCGTCAACCCTATGGTGCCTGGATCCGGCTATTATACAACCAATGCTTCGCAAACGACCCTAACTTTGCCCACAACGGCGGCGGCAGGGACTGTGATGGAAGTGATTGCAACGACGGCGGCAGGATGGATCATCGCACAAAACGTGGGGCAATCCATCCGGTTTGGAAACCTGGTAACGACAACGGGCACGGGGGGATCTCTGACCTCTTCTGCAATAGGCGATGCAATTTCCTTGCTTTGTACTACGGCGAATACTACTTGGTTTGCGTCCAAATCGCAGGGAAATATTCTTGTAACGTGATTGGATCTTATTGCTTATGATATTGATGATAATTACATTTTAATATGTCAAATTTATCAAATAGCTGCAACCAATTGAGGTGGACCCAATTGGCTGGACAACTTTTTAGGCAAAAGTTGTTTGCTTCTA
>CAZZLR010000005.1:0-14574 GCA_964655045.1 uncultured bacterium
TTTTGATTCTCGTTGGTGTTATTTTGGACACAACGAAACAGATTGAGTCTCATCTTCTTATGAAACGCTATGAGGGCTTTATGACAAAAAGCCGTCTCAAAGGAAGATAACTCATTGTACATGAACCAGTTTCTATGTTAATTTTAAGGACAAAGACATGCCTAGAGTGATAGGAATCGATATACCAGACAATAAGCGCTTGGAAGTGAGTCTAACCTATATTTATGGGATAGGCCGTAAACTTTCCAATCAAGTGATTGAGAAGCTCGGACTTGATAAGAATATGCGCGCCCGAGGACTGACAGAAGATGATATTGCACGGCTGAACGCTATTCTTACCAGCGAATATGTGGTGGAAGGCGATTTAAGGCGGCAAATTCAAAATAATATCAAGCGATTGATCGGCATTCATTGCTATCGAGGCATCCGGCATCGGATTGGCTTGCCTGTGCGTGGACAGAGAACTCGTACCAATGCACGGACGAGAAAAGGCAAAAGAAAGACCGTTGCCAACAAGAAAATTTAAGTAGAGGAGAATTCCCTTGGCAAAACAAGAACAAAAAGCGCCCCCAAAGAAAGCGAGTGTTAGAGTAAAGAAAAAGACGGCACGCCATGTGCCCTCCGGTATTGCTCACGTGAAGGCAACGTTTAATAATACGATCATTGCGATCACCGACTTGGCGGGCAATGTAGTTTCATGGTCCTCTGCCGGAAAGGCGAATTTCGCCGGATCGAGGAAATCATCGGCGTTCGCAGCGACTGTTGCCGCGCAAAACGCCGCGAGAGAGGCTATGGTTCTCGGCATGAAGGAGTGCGAAGTCAATCTCAGCGGTCCGGGAGCCGGCCGCGAGTCTGCTGTCCGCGGCTTGCAAAGCGCGGGTCTTGCAGTCAGCATTATCCGAGATACAACGCCCGTTCCTCATAACGGCTGCAGACCTCGAAAGCGCAGGCGCGGGTAACAGATCAAACTGGAGGGACGGACATGTCTGTAAAGTACGGCAAATTTGAAATGCCTGAGAAAATCAAAATTGATGAAGCGTCTCAAACTTCGACGTTTGGCCGTTTTGTTGTGGAGCCTTTTGAACGCGGATTCGGCCATACCGTCGGAAACGCTCTTCGAAGGATTATGCTTGCCTCCTTAGAGGCTCCGGCGATTGTCTCCGTGAGGATTGAAGGCGTTCCCCATGAATATATGGCGATTGAAGGGGTCATTGAAGATATGACTCATATCGTTTTGAATTTCAAGGGAACGTTGCTCCGTCGTCATAGTCCTGCAGACGAGCCGAATCCACGGGAATTGCGCACTGTAAGTAAGATGCTCGATGTGACAGACGAAATGATTGAAAGAGGCGGCGGCGAATATAAGGTTACGGTGAAAGACCTGTTTAAGGATTCCGAGTATGAACCGGTTAATTCTTCCCATCATCTTTTTACGGTAACAAGACCCATGGCGAAAAGAGTTGATCTTCGTGTGAGCTCCGGCCGCGGTTATGTTCCTTCCGAACGGCATGCTGCTTTCGATAAGCAGGTGGATGAAATTGTGATCGACTCGGCTTTTTCACCGGTAAGGCTTGTTAACTATTATGTTGAGAACACGCGCGTAGGACAGGATACGGATTATGATCGTTTGATCTTGGAAGTAGCGACAGATGGCCGCGTATCTCCAGTGGAAGCGTTGGCGTTTTCAGCGCAGATCGGGATCGTGCACCTTCATGTATTCGATCAAATTAAAACTTCTTCCCTCTCCTTTGATCGGGGAGAGATGCAAGTGAATCGGGATCGCGATGAAATCTTGGCAAAATTAGCTCTTAAGATTGATGAGATTGAACTGTCCGTTCGCTCGACCAATTGCTTAGCAACGGCTGACATCAATACAATAGGGGAACTTGTCGTGATGCCGGAATCCGATATGCTCCGTTTCCGTAACTTCGGAAAAAAATCTCTTACTGAGATTAAACAAAAGCTTGATGAACTCGGCCTATGCTTAGGGATGGATCTTGGAAAGTACGGGATCAACCGAGATAATATTAAGCAGATTATTCAAACATACACTCAAGAAAAAATGGGAAATGCCGCAACATGAGACACGGTAAACATACATTTAAAGTCGGGCGTACCGGATCTCATCGGCGCGCGATGCTTGCAAATATGCTCAAGTCGCTGATTGAGAACGAGAGGATTGAAACGACTGTCGTCAAAGCGAAAGAGCTTCGTCGTCATGCCGATCGAATGATCACTCTGGCAAAAAAGGATACTCTTGCTTCGAAGAGACAAGCGATTTCTGAGATGAGGATTATCTTTAATTCTTTGACCACTAAAGAAGCGCGCCGCGCCAAAGCGGGGGATACGGCAGCGTATACCCGTGATCGCAACGTAGTGGGTAAGCTCTTTGGAGAGTTAAAAAATCGTTTTACAGAACGCCAGGGCGGTTATACGAGAATTATTCCTCTCCGAAATAGAGTCGGGGACAATGCTCTGACCTGCTACATTGAATACCTGCGGTAGGGTATTTTTTGTTGAGTCGGGATTGTTCTTGGCATGGGAAATTTATACCCAAGCAACCTGGAAATCTGGCCTAAACGTCCATTTTTCAGGTTGTTTGGATATATGAAGACCCAGCCCCTAAGCGCTGGGTTTCCCGCCTCGGGATGACATGATTTGTTTCTTTTGGTATTCCTTGAAAATTTGGCGTTTAGGCCAGCGTGAACAGTAGTCAATGTTGCTCTTTTTTCTCTTTACTTGTTTTGGGAAGTCACGTACTCTAATCTTTCATAATCGTCGATTGAAGTGATTCAAGAGAGGGGGGTATGGTTAAACAGATAGCGATCAATGGATTTGGAAGAATTGGGCGTTTAGTCTTAAGAAACGCTTTAGAGAAAAATGTATCGATTGCAGCGATCAATGACCTTGTTCCCGCAGATAATCTCGCTTATCTGCTTCAGCACGATACCGTGCACGGGCGGTTCCCAAAAGCGGTTTCCAGTCAAAAAGACTGGCTTATTGTCGATGGGAAGAAAATTCGTGTCTTTGCGGAAAGAGACCCTTCGAAACTTCCTTGGAAGGATTGCGGCATCGATTATGTTGTTGAATCCACGGGACATTTTACCGATATTGAAGGGGCTCGAGGACATATTCGGGCGGGCGCTAAAAGGGTGCTGATTACCGCCCCCGGCAAAGAGGGGATTCCTACCTACGTGATGGGAGTGAATCATACGCAATATGATCCGCGCAAAGATTTTATTTTATGCAATGCATCGTGTACTACGAACTGTTTGGCTCCCTTATGCAAGGTTTTGCTAGACCGGTTTGGGATCGAAGAGGGTCTGATGTCCACGGTTCATTCTCTTACAGCCAGTCAGCCCACTGTAGACGGGCCTTCCCATAAAGATTGGAGGGGAGGCAGGGCTGCCGGTTTTAATATTATTCCGTCTCAAACAGGAGCTGCTAGAGCGGTTACGTTATGCTTGCCGGAACTCAAAGGCAAGCTGACGGGCATGGCGTTTCGTATTCCCACAATGGATGTTTCGGTCGTCGATCTTACAGTTCGACTGTCGCGGGACACTTCTTATGAGGAAATTGGAAATGCAATGGATGTCGCCGCCAGCACATATCTAAAGGGGATTTTGACGACAACGGATGAACAGCTCGTGTCCTCTGACTTCATTGGCAGCTCTTATTCTTGTATTTACGATAAATTGGCAGGCATCCCATTGAATCGTCGCTTTTATAAACTAGTGGCATGGTATGATAATGAGATGGGCTATGCCCATCGCGTTGTTGACTTGCTGGAGTACATGACATCAAAAGAATGAGCAATTTATATCCGAATTCCTCGAGAAGCGAGCGCTTTAACAAAAAGGCTTTTCAGAATCTTCAGAAGAAACAAAAAGTTTTCGCTATATGCGGGAACTCAGGGAAAGCTGAACAATCTGAACAAAAGCCGACGCTGTTGAAAATCCAATCTTCGGATGGCTTGGATAGAATTGTATCGGAATATTTTAAAGTATCGAATCATGTCATGTCTCTTTTCCGAAAACAATTTAACATTGGAATATTCAGTGAATTTTACACGAGAACCTATCATCGAGACTGTCATCATGCCCCGCGAGGGCTGCAAACTTCTGGTGCGCAATAGCAAAGGAGGCGGGCAAGAAGAGTATTATGTCGATTCTATTGAAGTCATTTCTTTTGGCGCTTCATTTTTCTTCCGTTCACAAGAAAGACCGAAATCTTTTCTTGTACCTGTAACGGATTATGAAATTTTAGAACAAAAAGAAGTGCGCCTTCCCCTCAAAAATGTGGCGCCGGAGCGTTCCATTAAAATAGGGGGCGGCAGAGAGGCCTCCTTGCGCCCAGCGCGGGAAAGCGCGCCGGAGCCGGATGGATATGAAGGGCAAGAGCGGGATCGTCCCGAATCGCTCTCTGTGGATCAAAACCGAAAGAGAGATAAACGGCGAAGGAATCGGAGAGGTGGCTCTCGCGCTGACTATAGCGTTTCGGAACCGAGGAATGAAGAACCGTCTGTCTCACAGGAGGACTCTGTCAAGCCAAGCGAAGGGAAAAACCTTATACGGCCTGAGAGAGGAGCGGATGAGGCAAAGCCGACACCAGGATTTATTTCGAAATTATTTCCGCCGCCTCCTACCTTGATTAAGGATACTCTCAGCCGCTACAAGCTGATGGATGCAGGGGACGCACCTCCGATGCCGGATACAGAATACAGTGAACTTGTAGTGGATGAATTAGATTCGCAGGGATCGGAAGAAGATAGGATTTCCGAATCTCCTCAGTCTAGGGAGAAAAAAGGGAAAAATACGAAAGATATTCTTCCTTCCGAGGAAACGCCATAAGATCCATCGCAGGAAATGAAGACCCGAGCCTTAGGGCTCGGGGTTGGATTGGGTGGAGCGCTTCCCAATCCGTTCTTTTGGTATAAGAGGCGGGGCAAAGAGGTCGGCGTTATAAGAAGAACGGACGAATGGACCTGCGTACATGTGAGGTACGCCGATGGAACGTCCATAGGCAGCATATCGTTCGAACTGTTCAGGGGTGATAAAGGCTTTGACCCGGAGTTTAATACGGCTGGCTTGGAGATACTGTCCAAGGGTGATGATATCGCAGCCTGCCTGAAATAAATCGGCGATTGTTTCTTCTACTTCTTTTTCTGTTTCCCCCAGACCCACCATAATCCCCGATTTTACAAAAAGACTTTTTTTGGACTGTTTTGCGTGGTGTAGAACAGAAAGTGTGCGTTCATATTGAGCGATATGCCGTACGCGGGGAGATAAAGAACGGACTGTTTCGATATTGTGATTAAAGATCTCCGGACGTGCGTTTAAAACGAGATCGAGAGCTTGGAGATCTCCTGAAAAATCGGAGGTGAGAACCTCGACGGTCGTGGAGGGATTTTCTTTTCGGATGGCTTGAATAATTAAGGCCATGTGGGAGGCGCCGAAATCGGGCAAATCGTCGCGGGCGACCATTGTAATGACGGCATGTCGTAATCCCAATTGTTTTACTGAGAGAGCGATTCGTTGCGGCTCGTCGGCTTCCGGCGCTTTAGGTTGTTTTGTGAAATCAATATCGCAAAATCCACAATTTCTGGTGCAGGATTTGCCGAGAGCTAAAAATGTAGCCGTTTTCTTTGTATAACATTCCCACCGATTCGGACATTTTGCCTCTTCGCATACGGTGTTGAGTTGGTATTTTGCTAGAATTTCATGAGTCTGAAAAACTTGACTCCCTAATGGGAGTTTTCGATGCAACCACGCCGGGAAACGGCCTAAAGATTCGGAGTCTGGATTTTCGGGGAGAAGATTTAGCTTGCTCATAGCTTCCTTTTTGGCGGAAAGTTGATAGGACGATCGGCCGCCATGAGCGCTGCCTCCAGCCAGCTTTCCGCTATCGTGGGATGGGCATGGATGGTTTGTATCACGGATTCTAGCGTCAGTTCGTTTTGTATGGCGAGCGCCATTTCTCCAATGAGGTTGGAAGCGTCGTGTCCGATGCAAAGCGCGCCGAGAATTTGCCCTGTTTTTTTATCCGAGATGACTTGTGAAAATCCTTCTAAGTCAGATGCGGCATGAGCTTTGCCCAATGCTGCAAAGGGAAATGTTCCGGCAACGGGCGTGAATCCCGCTTGCACGGCTCCTTCCATAGTGAGCCCTACCGTAGCGATTTCAGGAGAAGTAAAAATAACAGCGGGGACAGCTTCATAATGCATCTCTTCAGAAAGTCCGGCGGCGTTGGCGGCGGCAACCATTCCTTGATGGGAAGCGACGTGGGCCAGCATCCATTTTCCTGTGATATCGCCGATGGCGTAAATGTTTTTTACGCTTGTTTCCATGCGCAGGTTGGTTTCAATATATCCTTTTTCTCCCGGCGCCAGTCCTGCTTTTTCCAAGCAAAGCCCTTGCGTATCAACTTTTCTTCCTACAGAGACAAGACACAATTCCGCGTCTAGAGAAGATCCATCGGAAAAACAAAGATGAGCGTGAGACTTCTTGTTTTCGATGGACTTGACAAAAACATTCGTTTTGATTGCGATTCCCTTAGCTGTAAAGGTTTTTGTCATGAATTGGGATACTTCCTTACCTTGGGGCGCGAGAATGGTTTGGAGCGCTTCTAGGATCGTGACTTGCGCGCCAAGCTCTGTAAAGAGAGAAGCAAACTCACATCCGATGTACCCTCCTCCTACAATGGCGAGGGTTTTGGGAACCTGCGTAATCTCTAGAATCGAAGTGGAATTTAAAATTCTTTCGTGGTCGCAGGGAAAGGCTGCAATATCGAGGGGAGTCGAGCCTGAGGCAATGATTATTTTATCGGCAGTAATGAAGAGATTGTCCGCTCCCATGATTTTGAGTTCTTGGGGAGACTCAAATTTTGCTGCGCCTCGCAAAATGGTGATCTTATTGGCTTTGAGGAGTCCTTCAAGGCCGGCGCGGATTTTCGTGACGACGGCATCTTTGCGCGCTTTCATTTTTTCATAGCGGAAAGAGACTTCCCCGGTGGTGATTCCAAAATCGGCCGCTTTGCGCACCTGATGGAGGACCTGGGCGCCTGCGAGGAGGGCTTTGCTTGGGATGCATCCCACATTGAGGCAAGTTCCTCCGAGCCATTCTTTTTCGATGAGAGCTACGGATTTCCCGAGTTGCGCAGCGCGAATGGCTGCGGTGTAGCCCCCTGGGCCTGCGCCGATGACGGCTACATCTACATGCTTCTTTTCTATCATCAAAATCCTCTTTTCTTTATCTTACCATGAGGCAGAAAAACAGAAAATAGAGTATATTGAAAAATATGAGCGAACCGCCGAGAAAGCTGAAGAAAAGACAGAAACTTTGTTATAACTGCGAAGGGGAGATTGACCTCGAGGTGATCGTATGTCCTTTTTGCGCAGCTGATTTACGTGAGGAGAAACCGGAACAAGGGCGTATTTCTTTTGGCGAACCTCAACGATCGAGCGGCAGCGCAGAGCGATTTATGCAGGAGCGCTTGGGTCGGGAGCGGTTCGAGCAGGAGCGCTTGAGTCAAGCGCGGCTAGATTCCGACGCACACCCTCAAACCAAAACACCCGAAGACGACCCCTCTCCCCCCTCCCATGCAGGGGCCGCCTCCCCCATTGACTGTTTTCCCGAAAACGAAACAGAAAAATTGGGAGAGGCCGCTTCGGAACAGAATTTTCTCGCTCCGACAGTCTTATTCACTCTCGGCATACAACTCGTTTTAATAGGGCTTTTGATGCTCTTATTTTCTCACAAGGGAACGATTCATCTGACTTGGAACGCAAGTTGGTGGTTTATGTATTGTATCGTAGGATTCCCCTTTCTTTACTTTGGATATCGATCGATTTCTAAACTTTAGAAATTAATACTGAAAACAAAAAATATGACATTATTTTTTGTTTTTGGTATTAATTTCGCGCCACTTTTTCACTATTTGCGCTGCAAGCGGCGCGGCCTCTTTTCCGGCATCGCCAAAACGGAGAAAGACCACTACGACGAGTTCGGGATGTTCGAAGCGCACTTTAAGGGGATATTCAGGGGCAAAGGAGGCGGATCCAAACCAAATATATTTTACAACTTGCGGTTTACTCGAGGGATTTGCATTGGGTTGATAGAGGATCTCGGCTGTGCTGGTCTTGCCGATGATTTGATGGCGAAGAGAAGAGTAGTCTTCGTAAAGGGAACGGTTTAAGTGCAAAGATCGAATCACGTTGGGTCGGGCGCTCCCCTTGGAGCTCCACATGCATCGATCCATTCCTTCAAAAAGCTGCGCGTGCAACCCTTGGGGCAAGGGAATCTCTCTTCGGACGATCAAAGGGGGCTTTTCCACTTGTTCTGCTGTCTTTTTTATCTCAGCGCCCGTAAAAAGAGAGAAAGGGATTCCGAGATTTTTGAGCTCTTCGATCATAAAGCCTTCTTCGGCGGAAAAAGCAGAAAGAGTTTCCCGGTCAGGAGAAAATCCTGTGTATTTTTTGATGATTTTAGGTTCGATGAGTTTCCCTCCATTGACCAGAGCGTTGAGCATGAGGCTTGCCTGAAGGGGCGTGCTGAGCAATGTGTGTTGGCCGAAGGCAAAAGAATATAAACTCGTCTTATTAGTCTGAGTATCCTCCGGGAGATGACCGGTTGCTTCTCCCGGCAGGCGGATTCCGCTTTTTTCTCCAAATCCCAAATTTTTTGCGGCATGGAGAAGATCCTCCGGATTGGCGAAAAAATCGCCGGCTAAGATTGAAAAGTAAGGATTGCTCGTTTGTTCTAGGGCGCCGGCGAGGTCGATGAGCCCCATTTCTGCTGCGGAGCTCCTCGGAAGCCGCCCCCCCTTATACATACGGGGATAAGGGGTTCCATTGAGAGCGTAGGCGACAGCGTTGGGATTGCGGCTGCGGTCATCGATGAGAGTAAGATGCACGTTTTGTCTCAATGCTTCATAGGCGGTAACCACCTTAAATAACGATCCGAGAGGGGCGCCGGACTGAAAGGCGTAGGACCTGAGATATCCCAATCCTTCTCGGGGGTAGAAGGCGGCTGCTAAATCTTCTTCTATGCGCAGCGTTTTGGATGAACTAAGAAGGGGCCGGTCAAGTTCGATAAACTTTCTGAAAGTGCGAAGGAACTCTAGAGAAAGTTCAGGGGAAAGTATTGTAAAAATAGGTTGGAATTTTGGATTTTCTGCCAGTTTTTCTCGTAAGAGAGGAATTCTTCTTTCTTGCCAATAGAGATGGAATAATTCTTTCTCTTTTTGATCCAGATAATCGAGATAGGGACGGGCGTATTTCTTCTCTTTTTTCTCAAGGGTTCTTTTTTCTTCTAAGAACTCTTTTTGGTGCGCTTTCCGCCAAGCTTTGAACACTGTTTTTTTGAATACAACTCTTGCAGAATCCATAGCTCTTTGCTCTAAGGAGAAAAGGAGGGAGGCGAGATCTCTGTATTCGCTGAGCTTGAGCGTTCCTATTTTGGCGATGAGCTCATCGCTAAAACGAGTGCTGTCGACGCAAAGACGGCATAGGTCGATGAGAAAAAGCCGATCTCTGAGATCGGGGACGCAAGCGAGAGCTTTTTTCAAAAAACCGTTTTGGTTAGTGGATGCAAAATGTTCTTCTAAAGCAAGAAGGGGGGTCGGCTGCTGCGAGAAGTAGGAGATGGACGCGAACTCTTCTTGCAACTGGATCGCGCTGCGCAGATCGTCATAGATATGAAAAAAGGTTCTACAGGGACCGTCTTTGGCAAGAATGGCATCGAGATATAAGTCCCAGGATAGGGGGACCGCTTCTTCTATGAGACTACCTTTATGCTTTTTTTCTCGCAGCAAGGGGACGATCCCATCCCAAAGCTCACCGATATGCCGTCTATTTTCCATCCAGCGGTTCATGGTGCGGGGATGGTCTTGCGCTTGGATAAAATCTTTCGGATCAAATCGGGGGAAGCTTGCCATTGCGAGAACCTCACCGCTCTCGGGTTCGATTGCGATAATAGCTCCTCCCTTAATCCAAGGCTGTTTTTGTACCTTGCGTTTTTTATCTGCTGGATCAATCCCTAAGCTGCGTCCTTCTCGTATTTGTTCATTTTCCGCGAGAAGCTCTTCGGCAAACTGCTGGAGCTCGGCTGAAATGGAGAGGGTGATGCATTGTCCGGCGACAGGGGGTCTATTGCCGGGAAGCTGTCGAAGAATACTCCCTTTTTGATCTACTTCGAAAGTTTTTTTCCCGTAAAATCCCCGGAGAAGCTCTTCGCAATGCCCTTCGATCCCGCTTTTCCCTATGAAGTCGTTGAGCGTATACGCTTTTTCTTTGATTTCTTTGAGGCGTTTGCGAATGTCTTCAAAGGTCTGGTATCCCTTCGGCAGAGTGGGCGTGAGACCTGTTTCATAAGAGGTTAGAGCCTCTTGCAGACGATGCATTTCCTCCGCTAGCTTTCCATATTTTTCCGGACTGATCCGCCCCATCGTTCCGAGAATATGGCAAGCGGTTTTCCCTAGCGGATAAAATCTTTCGAACCCGGTCTCCGCGTGGATGCCCGGCCACTGTCTTTCCATGGCTTTGATCTGATAATACTGTTCTTCCGAGAGACGGTTTTGCAGCACGAAGGGGACGTGCGGAAACAAAGAAGCTTTGGAATGGATAAGATCTTCAATCCTGTCTGCTTCCTCGTCGAGGATCATAGATAATTTTTGCGCTAGGGAAGATATATATTCTTTTCTTGGAAAAATCCGCTGCCCCCCTTCCGCAGTTTCCTTCCATTGATTGGAAGGAATTTGCGCGATCTGATTGTAATAGATGGATGCTTTATAACATATCCTGTTTATAGCCAGTGGGATATTAAATCTATCGCACAATGTTCCTCTTGGCGCTTTTTCGATCAGAGTTCTCGACTGCGGTTTTTGCGCTTCTTTGATTCTGGTTTCCCTCTGTACAAGGGCGAGATGGAGACTCCTGAAGCAAATGGCTAAAGTTGCAATGAGCGCCATGGAAAGGATTCGGTTGATTTTATGGGAGAGCATCGTAAGCGCAGTTTATAAAAGATTTCTTGTTTTTCATAGGGAAAAAATGAGCTCTTGAGTCGACTTTTTAAGTTTCTCTTGAAGAGAAATGGAATGTTGCGGTAAAGTTACCATTTTCGTTTTTCGAGATATTGCGCCTGTAGTTCAATGGTAGAACAGTAGCCTTCCAAGCTACGAGTGTCAGTTCGATTCTGTCCAGGCGCTACTCTAGTAACAATATTTTGAGAGGAAAATTTGACTACCGCACAACATAATACAGGGGTAACAATCGAAGAGTTGCTCAAATCCGGCGCCCATTTTGGGCATCAGACCTCCCGTTGGAATCCTAAGATGAAGCGATTTATCTTTGAGGAGCGCAATGGAATTTATATTATTGATCTAGCGAAAACGCTTCAGCAGATTCGCAGCGCGGTTGGCGTGGTGCGCGAGATTGTTGCGAAAAGAAAGTCGGTTCTTTTCGTCGGTACAAAGAAACAAGCGAAAATAGTAATTAAAGAGAGCGCTGAGGAATCCGACGAATTTTATGTTTGCGAGCGATGGCTCGGGGGGACTCTGACTAACCTGTCTACAATTCGTCAATCGGTAAAAACGTTAGAGCGCATTGAGAAAAGGGTTGCTGCGGGGGGAGAGGGTCTGACAAAAAAAGAAGTTTCTTCTTGGAATAAAGAAAGAGTGAAGCTGGATCGAAATCTTTCGGGGATTCGATCTATGAGAAAACTTCCAGGTTTGTTGATCGTTGTTGATCCGAGTCACGAGCATATCGCCGTAGCGGAGGCGAATACTCTGGGGATTCCTGTGATGGCTCTAGTGGATACGAATTGCAATCCCGATCCGATTGATTATGTGATTGCATGCAATGACGATGCGCTGAAAAGCATTAAGGTCGTTCTTTCTGCATTGACCCAAGCGATTATTGATCAAAAGAACGATATGGCGCTCCCTTCGATGAAAGGGGATCGTGATTCCGAGGTAGAGATTCCTGAGGAAGAAGAAGGGGATTCGGAGAAATAATATGGGACTAGAGATCACTTCTGAGATGATTAGGGAGCTGCGAGAGCGCACGGGTGTCGGGATGGGAAAATGCAAAGAGGCTTTAGTCCTGTCCGAAGGCGATATGGAAAAAGCGATCGATCATCTTCGTAAAGCAGGGATGGCGGCTGGAGTTAAAAAAGAAGGACGCGAAACGAAAGAGGGTTTGATTCTCGTAGCTGAAGATAAGCAGGCTTTGGTGATTGCGGAGGCAAATGTTGAGACTGACTTTGTGGCGCAAAATGATCGTTTCAAACATTTTCTTCATGATGTTGTAAAGCAAGCATTGGAACTTAAGCCGAAATCTCTTGAGGAGTTTGTTGCTCAGCCTTACTACAAAGATCGGTCTATTACTATCGATCAATATCGAAATCTTGTGATTCAAGCCCTGGGTGAAAACATTCAGTTGCGCAGAGTGGAAGTCATTCACCGTCATCCTCAAAGTTCTTACGGAATTTACTCTCATATGGGGGGGAAATTAGTTGTGATCGTGGAGATTGAAGGTGCGTCGGATCAAGAAGCGATTGCAAAAGAAATCGCGATGCATGTGGCGGCAGAAAGTCCTGACTTTTTAAAGCCTGCAGAAATTCCTGCCCATGTGATGGCTCGAGAGGAAGAAATCGCTCGTGCTACGGTAGAAGGGAAGCCTGCGAATATTGTGGATAAAATTGTGGCTGGAAAGATCAGAGCTTTTGTCGATCAAGTGTGCTTGATACATCAGAAGTATGTCAAAGACAGCAGTGTTACAGTGCAGCAATTTTTAGACGCTGCTGCAAAGAAGGTAGGGAAGCCCCTATCGATTCGTTGTTTCTGGCGTTGGAAAGTTGGGCAATAGGCCTATGCAGCAGATCGCCTATAAACGAATCTTGCTCAAGCTTTCGGGCGAGGCGCTTATGGGCGAGCACAAATTCGGGGTAGATCCGGAGGCGTGTAAAAAGATCGTCATACAAGTTCAAGAGCTTACTCAACGCGGCATTCAGGTAGGGGTGGTCATTGGCGGCGGAAATATTTTTCGTGGCGCTCAAGCGGTCAGTTCCGGCATGGATCGCACCCCCGCAGATCACATTGGCATGCTTGCGACTCTCATTAATGGAATTGCCTTACAGCAGGCTTTTGAGCAGATTGGTTGCGAAAGCCGCATTATGAGCGCGATTACGTGCGACGTGATGGCGGAATCTTATTCTTGGAAGAATGCTTTGAAGTATCTGGATCGGGGGGTTGTTCTCATTTTTGTCGGGGGGACGGGGAATCCTTATTTTACAACGGATTCTGCAGCAGCCTTGCGTGCTTTAGAAATTCAGGCAGAGGTGTTGTTGAAAGCGACCAAAGTGGATGGGATTTATGATAAAGATCCATTGCAATACCCCGATGCCGTAAAGTTCACAAAGGTGAGTTATTCCGAGGTATTGGCGCATGATTTGCATGTGATGGATCCGACGGCTGTAGCGCTGTGCCGTGAAAATCGAACGCCGATTTGTGTCTTTAACGTGTTTGCAAAAGACGCTTTACGGCGTGCGGTTTGCGAGAGAGATGTTGGAACGTATGTGGAGGGAACATGAGCGGGATAGACAATCAGGTAAAGACGGCGATGCAAGCTGTGTTGGATCACTTAAAAGCGGATTTAAAAGGGCTGCGCACAGGACGCGCGAATGCTTCTATATTGGATAAGGTGCAAGTGGATCTGTATGGTTCCCATATGCCTTTAAAATCCTTGGGGAATATCAATGTTCCGGAGCCTCGGTTGATCGTGGTGACTCCGTTCGATCCGAGCCACATCTCTGCAATTGCAAAGGGAATTGAGGCAGCGAATTTAGGCGTGCATCCTATTGCGGATGGCAAAGTGGTACGTGTGCCGATTCCGCCACCCGATGAGGCATTGCGCAAGCAAATTGCCAAGCAATGCCGTGAGTTGGGAGAGAAATCCAAAGTAGCTTTGCGTGAAGTGCGGCGTAAGTTCAATGAATTGGTGCGTAAGCAGAAGTCGGAAGGAGTTCTTCCTGAAGATCAAATGAAGAAAAGCGAGAAGCAGATTCAAGATGCAACGGATCGATTTTGCAAAGAGGTTGATACGATCTGCGCCGAGAAGGAAAAAGAGATTCTAACGATATAGCTTGCACTAAATTAGGCTGATAGCATAGAATTATGCATGTCGCGAATGACCGGCCCCGTCGTCTAGCCCGGTCTAGGACACTAGATTTTCATTCTAGTAACACGGGTTCGAATCCCGTCGGGGTCATTTGAGACTTTAGCTCAGTGGTAGAGCATCTCACTTTTAATGAGAGGGTCGATGGTTCGAATCCATCAAGTCTCAAATTCTTATCCAGTGAGCGTATAGCGAATTGGGTTCTTTTCGAGAGTGGTTCCTGAACCAAGTCCTCTTCCAAAAACCGTCGCCGACGCAATCGCGGTGCATCGAAGAAAATTTCCCCCTTCCCGCCTCCAATCACATTCTCAACGGGTATTTGAGGAGGCACATAAAAGACGTGTAGATGTTGACCTGATCCCCAAAAACTAGTCCACTAAAGATTAGAGGTTCGTGTAAACTGA
>CAZZLR010000006.1:0-14135 GCA_964655045.1 uncultured bacterium
ACAACCTGAAAAGATGGCGTTTGGGTATGCAACTCACCTCTGGGTTTTTCTCTCCCGGTATAATTTCTGTGCAAGATAAGGAGCGATTTTCGTTGTGGCATCCGAAGCAATTTCTTCAGGAGTTCCCTTGCACAGAATACGCCCCCCTTCGATGCCGGCTCCGGGCCCTAAATCAACGATGTAATCGGCGTTTGCAATGATATCGAGATTATGTTCGATGATGATGAGCGTATTTTTCTTGTGCGCCAAGGTATGGAAAATAGGCAGCAGTTTGGCCACATCCTCACTATGGAGGCCAATCGATGGTTCATCAATCAAGTACAACGTTTTCCCCCCTTCTCGTTTAGCGAGTTCGCGTGATAAACGGAGCCGTCCCGCTTCTCCTCCGGAGAGAGTCGCTAGTCCCTGGCCTAATTTCAAATAAGAAAGCCCCGCTTCTTCCAATATTTTGAGTTTTTTTGCAATACGAGGGATAGCGCAAAAATGTTTTGCCGCATCGGCTATGCTCAAAGAAAAAAGATCCCCAAAATTTTTGTCGCGATAACGCACCTCTAAGGAAATCGGGTTGAGTCTTTGGCCTCGGCATGCCTCGCAAACCGTCTTCACGGCCGGAAGAAATTGCAGATCGACCGTTTTATACCCCATTCCCCAACATGTGCGGCACATTCCTTTGAGATGGTTCGGACTAAAATGGGCGGGCCGCAACCCTTTCATCTTCGCTAAAGGCAGCTCTGCGAAATGGGCGCGGAAATAGGGCATGAGATCGGAATATGTCCCTACATCCGCCCTGGCCGTTTGCCCTATGGGGCTCTGATCGATACAAATGACCCGTTCAAAAGCGCTGAGACCCCAAAAGGAGGCTCCCCCATAGTGCAGCGGCTCTTGCTCCTTCGATTGACGGAGCGCGAGAAGCGCTGCAGGCTGAAGCAAATGACGCATTAAAGTGGATTTTCCCGATCCCGAGACTCCTGTGAGGCAGGTAATCGCCCCTTTGGGAAACGCTGTGGAAATGTTTTGTAAATTGTGCAGCGACGCATTTTCAATGCGGATATCGGCATGGAAAGGACGCCTTTTTGGGGGAATGGGGATCGTTTTGCGCCCGCTGAGATATGCACCTGTCAAGGAATGGGAATCGCTGCAGATTGCGGCAAGGGTCCCCTGCGCGCAAATTTTTCCCCCTTCTTCTCCGGCTTTAGGTCCAAAATCGACAATTTTATCTGCGATCTGCAAGACCATCGGATCATGTTCCACAAGCACTACCGTATTTCCTAAATCACGCAAGCGGAGAATCGCTCGATTGAGCTTTTCACTGTCGTAAGGATGCAGACCGATCGTCGGTTCATCGAGAATATAAAGACATCCTGTCAACCCTGATCCGAGCTGTTTTGCAAGGCGGATCCGCTGCAGCTCGCCGCCGCTAAGGGTAGGCGCGCTGCGATCCAGGGAAAGATAGGACAGCCCTAAAGAGGTTAAAAAAGCAAGGTGCTCTAAAGCCATCCTTTTTGTTTCTGCTAAAAACGTCTCTTTTCCCAAAGAAATCGCTGCTAGAAAATCGTGCGCTTGGTCGATAGAAAGACGGCATAGTTTTGCGATGGGCATTCCTTGAACCGCGACATGGCGTGCAAGAGGAGAAAGCCTTTCTCCTTGACAGCTGGGACATATCGACGGTTGCATATGCGGTAACAAAGCTTCTTTGAATTCCCGCTTTCCGATCTGAACAAGACGGGTAAACAGCGGCTCCAGCCCAATCCATCGCAGGATTCTCCCGCGGCCGATTTTTTTTTCTTCTCCCCCCTTGAGAACGATCTGTAATTGCGCGGGTGTTAACTGCTTTAAAGGCGTGGTAGCGGCAAAGCCGGAGGCGTTGCAATAGCTCTCGATGGCATCCAAGACGCTCGGCGAACTTTTTTCATACGAGAGTTTTTCGCAGAACTCAGCCAGGCTCAGCCGCATCGCATTTTTTTGTGCGGTGATCCGCATTCCATAGACAGATCCTAGCCCCTCGCAGTCAGGACACATCCCAGCATCGTGATTGAAGGAAAAAGTCTGCGGAGAAAGAGGCGGATAAGCCTTTCCCGAACGGACGGCGCTGAAAGAAAGGTTGAACCATAAGTCTTCCGCGGCGCGTGCAACGAGAATTTGTCCGTCTGAAAGGGAAGCGGCTTTGGAAATGGCTTCGAAAAGACGTTTCTCCTGCGCCGGATCTACGAGAACCCGATCGACAACAAGCAAAAGTTCATTCTTTTTAAAAGGCTCAAACGCAATCGGCTCATCCACCTCATAGATGACCCCGTTGAGCCGAACCCGAAGAAATCCAAGACGGTTGACCCTGTCCAGCCATTCTTCAAAAGTCTCTTTTTTTAAAAAGGGATAGGGCGCAAGGATGCAAATCTTTTCCCGAAGATCGAAAGAAAGAATTTTTTGTACGATAAACTCTTTGCTGATATGGCGGATTTCTTCTCCTGTCTCAGGGCAATGGGCCGTGCCGAGATGAGCGTAGAGAACGCGCAATAGGTCATAAACCTCGGTCATGGTGCCCACGGTGCTGCGAGGATTCAATCCTCCGCTTTTTTGCTCCAACGCAATCGCCGGAGCCAATCCCTCAACGCGCTCCACCTTGGGTTTTTCTAGAGGCTGGACCATAGCGCGCGCATAAGCGGGGAGCGTCTCGGTATAACGCCTCTGTCCCTCTGCATAGAGGGTATCGAACGCAAGAGAAGATTTACCCGATCCCGAAGGGCCTGTGAATACGGTGATTTGTCCGCGGGGGATCGACAGAGACACCGATTTTAAATTATTTTGCGCGCATCCAAAAACTTCAACCGCTCCCTCCGCCCGCTGCGTATCTCGCGCAATGTTTTTAGCTGCAAACTCTCCACGCAAGGCTTTTGCCGTCAATGTATCAAGACGAGCGAGATCTTCCGGCGTCCCTTCCCCTACAAGCGCTCCCCCCGCAGCCCCCGCTCCCGGCCCCAGATCGAGAATCCAATCAGCCGCCCGGATCAAGTCAAGGTTGTGTTCAATCACAAGAACGCTATTGCCTTGCTCAATCAGTCGGTTGAATATAGACAATATTTTTTTTATATCGTGGAAGTGCAGTCCCGTTGTTGGTTCATCAAGCACATATAATGTTTTTCCCGAGCCGGGACGAACTAACTCTTTAGCGAGCTTAATGCGTTGCGCTTCGCCTCCTGAAAGAGTGGTCGACGGCTGTCCAATGGAAAGATAATCGAGGCCCACTTGGCGCAGTACGTCGAGTTTAGACCGAATGGAAGGAAACGCTTCGAACAATTCCAAAGAGGCGCTGACATCTAAAGACAAAACATCGGCGATGCTTTTTCCTTTGAAAGATATAGCTAAAATTTCGGGACTGAAGCGTTTCCCCTTGCATTGGGGGCATTCTACCCAAGCGTCTTCCATAAAATCCATGTCGAGGCGGATCTGTCCCATTCCTCCGCAGTAAGAACAAGAACCCTCTTTGACATTGAAGCTGAAATGGCCAGGGGTCAATCCACGCGCGCGGCTTTCGGGCAGCTCGGCAAAGAGATCGCGGATCTCATCAAACAGTTTGATATAGGTAGCCGGATTGGATCTCGGCGTCCGTCCAATGGGAGTTTGGTCGATGGCGATGATTTTGTCGAGAAACGCAACCCCCTGAAGAGAGCGATAGACCCCCGTCTCTAGGGAAGCGCGATGCAGCATATTGGCCAAGGCAGGATATAGGGTGTCTGTAATCAGAGAAGATTTTCCGGAACCGGAAAGGCCTGTTACGCAGACAAGCCCCTCCAAAGGGATGGCTACCGTCAGATTTTTGAGGTTATGATGGGAAGCTCCTTCAAGGATGAGTTTTTTTTTGAGTTTTCTTCTTTCACAGAGAGGAGAGATCTGCTCTTTCCCCGACAGATAAGCGCCCGTAAGAGACCGCGGATGGTCGATGACTTCTTGAAAAGAACCGCAGACTAAAATTTCCCCCCCTTGTTTTCCGGCTAGAGGCCCCACATCGACAATTGTGTCAGCTACCTGCATGGTGTCGGCGTCATGTTCGACGACAATGACCGTATTGCCGATATCGCGTAAGGAAAAAAGGGTTTGAATGAGCTGATGATGATCGGAAGGATGTAAACCAATCGAAGGTTCATCGAGCACATAGATCGCCCCCGTGAGGCCGGCGCCGATTTGCGAGGCGAGGCGCACGCGTTGCGATTCGCCCCCGCTCAGTGTGGGAGATGTGCGCTCTAAAGAGAGATAGCTGAGGCCTACCCGCATGAGAAATCGAAGCCGGGTGCAAATTTCTTTCAACAGCTCTTGAGCAACCAGCGTCTCGACAGGAGGAAGGCGCAAGGAGCTGAAAAAGGAAAGAGCCTCTTGCAAGGGAAGCGCGCATGCCTCGGTGATCGTCAATCCCCCTAAACGCGCGTGCGCAGGATAAGGTTTAATGCGGGCGCCTTGGCAATCGGGGCACACGCCATCGACCATGAGCGCCTCCATTTTCTTTCTATAAGCATCGCTTTTTGCTGCGGTAAGCCGCTCTTTTGCTTCCGCGAGAACGCCCGGCCAATGAACCATCTCTATCCAATGTGTTTTTTTCTCCGGATGGAAAAAACGGATGCGGTTCCATTTTTTATCTAAGCCGTAGAGAAAGGCTTTTTTCCCTTTTTCAGGAATCTTTTCCCAGGGAGTGCGGATATCAAAATGGAACGTTTTTGCCAAATGGTTGTAAATGTTGCTATAGCGAATGGTTTGATAAGAGCTTCCAATAGAACAGCAGTCCTCGGCGATGCTGAGCTTGGGATCAATGATCTTATTGAGATCGAAAAGGGGAGCTTTGCCGAGGCCATGGCAAGAAGGACACATGCCTGCGGGATGGTTGAAGGAAAAATCATGCGGTTGCAACGCTTCGTAGGAGAGTCCGGAGGTCTTGGAATAGGCTGTTTGGGAAAATAAGATTTCTTCCTGCGTCTCCGTTTTTAAAACAACGCACGTTCCGCGCCCCATCTCCAAGGCAAGGGAAACACTTTCGGCCAGCCTCGATCCATTTTCTTGGGTGATCTGCATTCGGTCGATGACGACGTCGATATCGTGCGCTGCCTTGCTGTCTAAAACGATCGTTTCGGTTCCATCGACCCAGGAGCCATCGACGCGCAGACGGAAAAAACCTTTGGACAAAAGGAGAGAAAATTCTTCTTCGCATGATCCCTTTTTCCCCTTGGCATAGGGAGATAAAAGAACGATATTTTCTCCTTCCGGAAGCATGCGGATTTGGGCGATGATTTTTTCCTTGCTCCATGCGGAGACAGGTTCCAGACTGACAGGGCAATAGGGAGTCGCAACGCGTGCAAATAAGACACGGAGAAAATCATAGATCCCCGTCAGTGTTCCCACTGTCGAGCGCGGCGTTTGAACGGATAGTTTTTGTTCGATGGCAACAGTAGGAGCGATTCCGGAAATCGATTCTGCATCGGGTTTTGGCAGATGCGCCAAATGGCGGCGCGCTTGATGGGAGAGAGATTCAAGATAGCGCCTTTGCCCTTCGGCATAGATTGTATCGAAGGCTAACGAAGATTTTCCGGAACCGGAGACGCCTGTAAAAACAATCAACTGCCTTGAGCGTAAAGTGAGATCTACGCCCTTGAGGTTATGCACAGAAACTTTTTTTAGAACAATGTCCATGAAAATGCCGCTGCAATGATTGTATCAGAGAGAAAGATCGCGGGCAAATTCAAAGATCGGGGTCATTGTGCAGCGTAGGTAAAATATCGGCGAGCGTCGGGCTCCAATGAATGCCGCGGCTATAGACCAGACGCGCCGCGATATAACAGGCGATAATTGCCTTTTTATGGAGATCGGGCATAGCGAGGACCTCTTTTGCGTAGCGCGTGCGGAGGAGAGGGGGGCAGTATCGGAGAAGACATTGAATGAAGAAATCGTTTGGGTCGTTGGATAGAGTCGTTTTTTCCAAAAAATTGAGGAGCTGGTCTTTATATAGATTGATCCGCTCTGAAATCAGCTCCGAGATATCCGTGAGGAATTGATGCGTCTTCTGATAAGTGTTTAAAAGGAGGCGCGCTTCACGGAAAGCGGTTGTTTTGATGACTTCCAACACTTCTTTGACAAAGATTTCTTTGTTTTTCAAAAATTCCTCTTCCGTCATGCAAAGGCCGCCAAGGACCTCAAAAGAAGAAGTGATCACCCCTCCCTTGTTGCATGAACTGTCTTTGAGAATGAGGCAGCCGAGTTTTTCCAAAAATCTTCTGGCTCCGGGAGTTAAATAGAGGTTGGCTCCTTCGACGATCGCCTTCGAGGTGGGTCGTCCTTGAGCGTCGAGGTAGCTTTCCACATTGCTCTCATTGAGGGTTCTGGGACGCCCTCCGCCCGGCATAAAAATATCGGCAGCGGTTTGATGAACGTTATTGCGATACAGTTGATTCATTTCATTCCCGGAAAGCCATTCTTGGACGATGGCTCCCTGTTTTTTTCGGGATAGAAGAGTCGCCTGCGCATAGGCGTTTTCTTCTTTTTTCGTTTGTAGATCGAGCAGAAATCCCCCTTCGGAAAGGAGAGAGACGGGATAATTGCGGATGGGCTGTCCGTTGCGGCAGAGCGTGGCCATTGCATCTAAATCCAATCCGTTCGGATCAAAAATGGTTCCCGAGACGTCGGTGAGAGCAACGAGTTTTGCCGTTTTAGGATATAATTTATGAAGGTTGAGGATTTCATTGCCTGCGACATCGCCGTCGGGCCCCCCTGAAATCTTGATGGTGAAAGGAGTTTTATAGGGATCGATGTTAAGGAATTTTAGAGTTTCTTCCAAATAGACATTGACGCCGAGGGAGGTAACTCCATAATCTTTATGATTGATGCCGGCGCCCGGTTTACTGCTCATGAAAGAGCGGCCGGGCTTATAGTGCGAGCGGACGGCAAACTGAGAAATCCAGACGATCATTTCCGTGGAAATATTTTCATCAGGCCCTAAATAGATGTACTCCGGTTTTTTCCAGTCATCGAGAATCGAGTCCGCGAGAAGACGGCCATTGGCGGAACAGTTAATCAAGCTCATGAGACTATCGATGAAACAGCGCTGTGAGCGATTGATATAAGCTTGCCGCTCTTCTTGTCGATAATTTTGAATTTTATTTTCCAATTCCTGTGCGGAAATGCCGTCTTCTTCCATTTCGTGGCGGTAGATTTCTTCTTCTAAAACAAATACTTCCGTGGGTTTTAAGAGAAGGGTTGTTTTGGCTCCTCCTTCTGGAATATCTTTATTTTTCTTCTGCTGCGTAAAGGCGAGGTTATAACATTCTGCAAAGACTTGATTGCGCTCTTGAATGAACTGTTCCCCCCGAGCCGGGATCACGGTGCGCACGCCTCCGCGCGCCAGATCTCTAAAGCGAATATTGAACCCGATGAAGTGCATGCCCCGGATAAAGAAAATGCCAAAGGGAATTTCGGGAAATTTTTCTTTTCTGTCGTAGGGGACGCTGTCGAGATACTGCGGATTGAGACGAAAACTAAAGCTCGATTTGTTTTGTTGATAAAAGTTTGTTTTCAAAATGTGTTCGATGAAGACAACAGCCTGCCGCAAAATGTTTTTACGGCGCAAATCGTTGGCTGCTTGTCCCGTATCGAGTTTTTCTATGAGGCGGGAAAGTTCTTCTTTGAGGTGTTGGTATTGGGAACGGTTTTGTTTTTTCGGACTGAACTTCGCCTCAAACGCCTTGCAAAGCATGACAGTTAAGTCGGGGTGGCGGCAGAATCCCTCGACGATTTGTTGCATGGCATACAGATTTGGATCGGCATAGACTAACGTTTGATGAACGAAGCTGACAAAATTGCGAATTAAATGCCCTTCATTGCCTGTGGCGAGCTTTGCTTGTACAAAAGTTTTTCCGATGGCGTCGTCGATTTCGCAGAATCGCGTTAAAGCAATCTCTCGGAGAAAATCATCGATGTCCGCTTCTTCCCAAGCTGCTTTTCCGTGCAAGCCATGCAGACCCGCGGATACTATCAAGATGTTGTCGGCGCTGTAGGGATCGACGTATGTCGCCACGAATTTTTGCAGGCTTAAATTATGAGAATAGATCACTTTGGCCAGACGATACAAAAAACCGGCTTTCGGCACGCCGCGCCAAGCGAGGATCAGCTGAAGCGATGGAGCGTCTTTTTCTTTCCACCGTTCATTCCTGCGGATCTCATAGTGGCACTGGTCGCTGCGCTGCGCTCGAAAAAAAACATCGAAGGCTAGCCTGAGCCTCTCTTCGTTCATGGATCGGAGAAAACGGGGGGTCATTCCATGGAGAAGGGATTCCAACTCTTTTTCTTGCAATCCGGGGTGTTTCTCTTTGGCATAGGCAAGAATTTTTTCTTTCATGCTTAAATCTGCCGGTTCATCGCGAAAATATAGAAACGCGATGCGGAGGAATTTTTCTTTTTGTCCCGGAGGAGGTTCATTGGAAACAAAGGCGCGGTAATGGCGGATCGCGCGATGAGAATAATGGGTTAAAATGCGTAAATCCGCGTCCGGTGCATCGAGACAGCAGAGAATCGCCATCTGCTTCAAATGAATCTGAGAAAAACAGTCTTGCAGACCAAAACTCAGGAGATTACGGGCGATGAGAATTCGATTGTCTAAATGCGCCTCGTCGAGAAACGCTTTGGGCATGTGGTTTTCGAGCCAGCGATAGGATTTTTCAAATGCTTCCGATTCGGAGGCGATTGCTTTATGCAAGGCGTCTGAAGAGAGGGGAGGATATTTAGACATGTTCATCTGACGAGGTGATGACCCATTCCCTGAGGAATGGGAGGAAACCTCGTTCCTCTTTGTGCTGCTTTAATTCCCTGTTTTTTAGAGAATGTTTGCAAAGCGAGGTTCTGTCGACTTTCGGGTTCTTTTGAGCCAATTGCCGGCTTCCTTGACGGGATGAATATCGAAAGAAGTATATTGATCCAGCCAAGGCAATCGAAAATTGGCCAAGATAACCCCGAAAAATCGACGAATCCTCGCTTTGCAGACACTCTCTTAGTTATATTCCATATTTTTCAATAAAGGAAAAGGACTTTTGTTGACCAAAAACCGAAACAAGGCTAGAGCCTTGTGAATGTGTGCGCCCAAACCAGTCATTCTGGCGCGTTATTCTGACGCGTTATGATCCCTGGTTGTTTGGGTATATTAGAGGGTGTTTCGTTCTGTAAGAACGGGAATGCAAAGCATGGCCGAAGGTTCTTGGAGCACAAAGACGCTATGCACGTGCTCTAGGATTCTTTTCTGCTCCTGCCAAATAAGACGCTGTTTTGCTTCTTCGAAGGAAAGCCATTCATAAGCGTCGTGTTCTTTTGGACTGAGCGCGACTGTCTCTTTGTCGGTAAAAGCGACAAAGACGGGCATAAATACGACCTTGTCGCGCTCTTTTGAATAAAAAGTCTCAATTGTATCGGCGGAAAAAAAAGCTGTAGGGATAAGACCGGTTTCTTCATAGATCTCTCTGAGAGCGGCCTCCGAGGCAGTTTCTCCCGGTTCAATTCCTCCTGTGACCATCTGCCAAGTACCGCACAGAAAGGAGCCGCAGCGCCGGATCAATAGATAACGGACGCCTTGCTCGGTCAGTCGAAGAATGTAGGCCGCAATAGCGTGGGGAGCTATGCAATGAGCATTAATATCCATAGGAATTACCGCATCCGCAGCTGGATTTTACATTGGGGTTGGAAATTTTAAAACCGGCTCCTTGCAATCCATCGACGTAATCGATTACGGAACCCATCATCCGCTCCGCCGATTTTTTTTGAATATGCAGCTCGATGCCATTGGAATGAATGGATACATCGTCCGCTTTTGCTTTTTCGGAAAAGTCGAGAAAAAATTCAAACCCGCTGCACCCCGCCGCCCTTTCTCCCAAACGCATTCCCCAACCCGATTTTCCTTCCTCTTCGAGAATTTCCCTATATTTATCGGCCGCCTTTTCCGTGATGGAGATCGTCGAAAGATCGGCCTTCTCAGCGAGAATCGCATTGAGTTTGGATAGAAGGGTGTCTATTTGCTCATCTTCCATGCCATGGCTGTACATGCCGGCTTCTACGGTTTCCCAGGTTGAGGCGGAGCAACCCACGCAATGAAGCCCCGAATTGGTCATTTCCTGAGCCAATTTTTGGGCTTTTCCGGGAAAGCGGGTGAAAATTTCATCGATGGTCATATCACGCGTGATTTGTGTGTTCATAGTATCCCTCATTTAAAATTTTATTTTGACGCATCCTTGTTTGAGAAGACATTGGCAAGCCAATCTTTCTCGATCGAGTTCTCCCAAAAAATCAGCTTCCGCCTGATTGAATTCGGAAAGATTCTCCATTCCTTCGACGACCTCGATGACGCAAGTGCCACAAACGCCCTCGGTGCAGGCGAAAGGGACGCCCGCTTGTTCGCAAGCCTCCATAATAGGAGAGTTGTCTGGAAGGGTAACTTCTTCCTGCGTATCTTGAAAAATGAGTTTTGCCATCGTCTATTCCTTCTAACTAAATAGATTGTCCCACCTCGAGGTAGGAAACTCAGCCCTTAAGGGCTGAGTGTTTCAAAATTGAAAAGTTGGTTGGGTATAATACCAAAAGAAACAAATAATGTCCTATTTGAGCGCGTCAAAGCGTCGATTTATCGACAGCTTTCACGCAGCTGAAATAGGACATTATTTGTTTTTTTTGGTATAAACGCTAGTTTAGAGGAAGGGCTTGATTTTTTTCAAGTTCAAATCAAAAGTCGAGAACCGCCCGGACGGTCAATCCCTGTAGCGTTACATTTCCTGAATTGATCCAGGTTTCTTTCGCAAGAAAGAGTTCGTTGAGCGTGGAACGGAAAATTTCTTGTATATTAAACCAAGAATTCCATTCATAGCCTGCAAAAAGTTCGAAACGTCGGTTTTTAAAGTTTTTCTGATAGGAGGGGCCGATTGAAAACTGCCCCATAATGGCAGGACGCATATCGTTAAAATGGGCATCGCGCACGGTGCCGAGCGATGTTTCCGTTTGAAATGCGCTATTGTTATAGGTTCCGAGAAGTCCCGCGAAGGAGACGCTTCCTGTCATGTATAGATCCATGAACCAATACCAATCAAAGATTGTCCCCGCGCGGAGTCCTCCTCCAAGAAAACTCCAGCGGTTTCCGATTTTCGTTTCCGCTCCTAAATTGTCTGTATAGAGAATTTTCCAAAACTGGCTCATCCAAGCGGCGGAGCCGCCCCCTACGAGGCGCAGGCGTAGATGGGGATTGGGAAAGAATACTCTTGTGATGAGCAGGTCGGCTACATTGTAATTCAGGTGGATGGAACTCGTCGCCGTCGCAAGGGGAGATGTGAAGATTTGGGGCCAGGTCCCTGTGAGATATTGATGGTCGACGCCGGGCGTGGATGCCGTATTTTCGCCTCGCGAGGTCAGGCGCGTATACTGCGTCCAAAACTCCCAATATTTGGGAGCTCGGAAAAAGACGCCGGCTATTCTAAAACCGGGTTCTCCGTAAAAAGTGGCATGCTTAAAATCTCCCAAGGCATAAGATTGCGTTAATCCCGAAGGGGTGGTCATGGAAAGGGCGTAATCGAGAGCCCCCTCTTGCACGCTCCAAAATAAAAAATCTCCATGAAAGGAATAAACTTGTTCATTGCGTCGAAATAAGTCTGCATCGAAGGGGGGCGGGGTCTTTTTTAATGTAAAGATCTCAGATCCGATCGCGGCGAGGGGGAGGAGAGCGGTGAAAAGGGAGAGAATGCGTTTCATAAAAAAAACCTCTGTTTTTTCTATGACTAAGGGAAACATTTATTTTTTTCAATGAGAGAAATGGAATAATCCAATAATTCCGTTGGCGATGGTTTGAACGGCGATCGCGGCAAGAAAAAGTCCCCCTAAACGATTGATGATATGAATCCGCGAAGGCCCTAGAACCCGTTCCAGAGTGCTGGCCGAATAGAGAATGATTCCCATGATGAGGGAAACAAGAATGGAGGCTGCGCTCAGGAGGAGGAGGCTGAAAAAATCGCCAAACTCATTGACCTGAACGATAATGGTGCTGATCGCTCCGGGCCCTGCGATGATGGGGATTGCAAGAGGAACGATGGCTCCGGAATTCTGCGCGTTCAATTTTTGTTCGGCGGGGGATTGCTGTAAAGAGCTTTCTTCCGCATGGAGCATAGAAAAGGCCATCATAAAGACGACGGCGCCTCCGGCGACTTGAAAGGCAGGAAGCTGGATTCCCAATAGGTTCAATAAAGGGAAGCCGACCCAAGTCGTGATAAGAAGAACGGCGAGAATGGCAAAAGCGGCAGTGATGCCCGTCTGTTTTTTCTCCGCGATTGTCTGATTCCGTGTGATTCTGAGAATAGCCGGCAAGGCGGACAGGGGGTTTGCCACGACAAGGAGAGCGATGAAATAATTGAAAAAATGTGAGACATCCATCATGAGACCTATCTTAAGCCGGCTCTGTGTATCCTCCGCAAGGATACTTTGCATAGGATTTCTTTTCCAGTGCGGAGCAAGAGTCTCTTGGGGTGGACGCTTTCGAAGAAGAAAAAAGCCCTCCGATGACTTGAAAATTTCGAGGAACTGGAGAGGTAATGGATAAAAGACGTCCTGTAAAAGGGTGTTTGAGATCCAAGCGATGAGCATGTAAACAAAGGCGGCGGATGGGGTTAGCTGTGGCTCCGTAGCGGGTATCGCCGACTACCGGGAATCCGGCTCTTTGGCAATGGACGCGGATTTGATGTTTTCTTCCCGTCTCTAGAACAATCTTAAGATAAGTGAATTTCGCAGACCTGCGGATAACCTCGAAATGAGTAATCGATTCCCTTCCTTCAGGGGATTCAACGACGTCGTAGTTGGACAATTCGACCAGTCGGCTGTTCCAAATACCTCGATCCTCCCTGAGGCGCCCTTCGACAATCGCAAAATATTCTCTATGCAGATCGTGTTTTTCAAAGAGAATTTTTAATCTCTCTTCGGCTTCTTTGCCCCGAGCAAAAACAAGGGCTCCGGAGACATCGCGGTCAATCCTGTGCACGGCGAAAATAGAAGGGGATCGAAATCCCTTTTTTAAAAGATCCAAAACATTTTTGCCATCGGTCCCTTCATCTAAAGGAACGCTTAGAAGGCCCTCTGGTTTTTCAATGGCGATGAGGTGGCGGTCTTCGTAGAGGATTTTAATTCCGGGAACCTTGGGGGGGCAGCATGTTTCTTGAGATATAAGAGTCTGTCCCTCAAGGAGGGACACGTCTTCTCTATCTAAACGCCTTCCATTGACGGAAAAGCGTCCTGCCTGAATCCACTTCTGGAGGGTGCGCCTGGAACTATCGGGGTAGAGGCGCTTCAAGGCTTCCCGGAGAGTCGTAAATTGAGGGATTTTGTATTCCATTGGGATATAGAATACAGTGTTTGGGATTCTTGCGCCTTATTTTTTTTTCGAAGCGCCCCGGTCAAGGCGCACGTCGACCCAATCCCTGCTCCGCAGGTCCTCTCCGAGAAAAAGAAAAAGCCCTCTTTACCGGAATGGGCGTTTTCTGTAAAATGGGAGGAATAAGGGGAAAAGAATGTTTTTTCCTCTTACTAACAGTAGGACGTCCTTATCTTGTCTGAGTCTTTTCTCAAGAATTTCCGACGAACATTTTGGCCGTAGAGTACAGTTAAAGATTATTTATTTTTGGAGACTATTTTAATGAACCAACAACAAACGCAAAAACTTTATGTAGGCAACCTCAATTTCGATGCGAACGAAGATCAAGTTCGCGAGCTATTCGGCACGTACGGTCAAGTAGAAGAGGTGAAAATCGTGATGGACCGTTTTTCAGGCAGGTCCCGCGGATTCGCTTTCGTTCGGATGAATTCTTCTGATTCCGCCGGAAAAGCGAAAGAGGCCCTCAATGGACAGCCTTTTCAGGGAAAAGCTCTGGTGATTGACTGGGCTCGCACAGAGCAGCGCGATCGTCCTATGGGCGAGCGCAGAGAGCGTCCTGCGGGCGAATTCCGTCCACGCCGTGAAGGCGGATGGGGCGGACATTCCGCAGGAGGAGACCGTGGCGAGCGTCGCGATTTCCGCGGCAGCAGCCGTGGTGAGCGCGGTGATCGCGGCGGCGATTTCTACAATCGCTAATCGCGTCCGCTTTTGCGGGACGTGT
>CAZZLR010000007.1:0-13943 GCA_964655045.1 uncultured bacterium
CTGCGCGCCGAGGGCGTGGACACCCTCGGCGGCTGGGTCACCGACCGCATCGGCGCGATCCCGCGCGCGGGGGACGCCTGCTCCTTCGGCGGGCTCTCCTTCCAGGTCGAGCGGGTGAGTCGCAACCGCGTCGACCCCTCGAACGCGCTCGCGCCGCAACCGGAGTGGTCGATGCGCCGCACCGTGGTGCTTCCCTCCACCCGGACCTGGTCGCTGCTCGGCTCCGCCCGGATCGATGCGCGCATCTTCGGGTCTGCGGTTTCTAATAGAAATTCCAACGCTTCATCGGCTAGCGCCGGATCGGGATAAGTGTCGAGCACTTTCTTTAAAATTGTTTCGAGAGAATCCTGTTCCTTTAAATACTGGCGTAGAATTATCAGCGTTTTGCGGTTGAGCTCAAAATTATTCTTTTGAAAACGATCCGCGGCTTGCTCTATTTGTTCCGGACTCAATACACGCACCTCCTGGCCTTCTTCCACTTCTTGTTCTTCGGAAGAGAGGAGCTGCGCAACCAGTTCATTCAGGTCTTTGAAATTTTTAATCCTTTGAAGGGGGGCAAAAGAGCTGGTGTCTAAATATTGATTGAGATTGTCTTCGGATTCCACTTGCATGGCTTGCGCCTGGGCGATGGCTTGCTGGATCATCCGGATCGCAGCGGCATTGGTCTGGATAAGATGGGAAATATGAGGATCTGCCATGAGATGAAATTATCCTATGTAAGTTGTACTCGGCCGAGGGGCTGGATGCGGATCTCGGGAACGACTTCTTGAAAAGAGATGACTGCAAGATCGGGGAACTCTCCTTCGATCAACTTACGGACAAAGCGGCGTACGTCCATGGCCGTAAGTAAAACGGGAGGCTGTCCCGTCGGCGGAGTTGGTTTAATGGTGTTGCGTATCGCATGAAGGATCATTTGTACAGAATCGGGATCGAGCGCGAGATAAGAACCCGCGGACGTCTGCTTGATCGCGCCCCGTACCATATCTTCGATCTCAGGATCGAGAAGATAAACGGCCAGTACGGATTGCCCCTCGGAATATTTATAGCTGATATAGCGTTTTAAAGAGGAACGAACGTATTCCGTTAATGCAACGGTATCTTTTTCCGTCTGCGCCCACTCGCTGAGCGCTTCCAAGATCGTGCGTAAATCTTTGATAGAGATTTGTTCCTGTACGAGGCGGCGTAGAATTTCCGTCAACTTTTGTAAGGGAACCAGCCTTGTCACCTCTTTGACGAGATCGGGAAAGGAACGTTCTACAAACTCTAAAATAGCACGCACTTCCTGAATACCAATAAATTCATTGGCATATTGCCGGTAAAATTTCGAAAGATGGAGTACCATGACCTCGAACCCTGTCCAGAAGCGGATCTGCGCCCGTTTTAGAATTTCTTGATATTTTTCATCGACCCAAAGGGCAGGCATCCCGAGCGAGTTTTTGGAAACCATCCAGGGAATGTTATAGCGCCGCAAGGTCTCTTCTGTTTCATTGGTGAGAATATGTTTCGGGATGAGTTTGCCCCGCATGATCGGCACTTCATTGAGCTGCAAAGCATATTCGCTGGCCTCTAAGGCGGGGGAGTCGGTTCTGACGTGGACACCCGGAAAACGAACTCCAAGATCCTGATAGAGCGCATGGCGCATTTTGGGAATCATTTGGTCGATAAATGTCAGTCCTAGTTTTTCTTTACGAATATTTTGAGAAATGGAACTGCCTAGATCGAGAACGACGGGGAGGGTCAGAGCATAGTCTTCGCCGCCGCCGCCTGTTACAGCATGTCCCTCTTCGACAGTTTCGGCAGGGCCGATTCCGGCAGCGGCTTTGGCCGCGGCGCGCTGGCTGCTTTTCCAGAAGAAATATCCGAGGGGGGTAATGATCGCCGACAGAATCAAAAACGCCCATGTGGCAAAACCGGGAATCCAGGCCATGCCGAAAAGAACGGAGCCCGCGATCAGGAGCGCCTTAGGCTGCTTGAGCAACTGTTCCGAAATATCTTTGCCTAAATGGGAGTCTTTTTTATCACTCGATACGCGCGTCGTGACAATCCCCGCGGTAATGGCAATCATGAGAGAAGGAATCTGCGAGACTAAGCCGTCCCCGATGGATAGGAGTGTATAGACTCTGGCTGAGTCGCCCAGGGTCATTCCATGGAGCGTGCTTCCTATGATCAACCCTCCAATAATGTTGATAAAAGCAATAACGATTCCGGCGACCACGTCCCCTTTGACGAATTTCATCGCGCCGTCCATAGCTCCATAGAGCTGGCTTTCTTTTGCCAATCCTAAACGAAGTTCTCTCGCCTGCTGCTGGTCGATGATCCCTGATCGGAGATCGGCATCGATCGACATCTGTTTTCCCGGCATCGCGTCGAGAGTGAATCGAGCGGCTACTTCGGCGACCCTTTCGGCGCCTTTGGTTACGACGATGAATTGGACGATGGTAATAATGAGAAAGACGACCATTCCGACAATGTAATTTCCTCCGACGACGAAGTCTCCGAAAGCTTGGATGATATGGCCGGCATTGGCTTGCAGAAGGATTTGGCGCGTCGAAGAGATGTTGATCCCCAATCTATAGAGCGTTGTGATGAGAAGAAGGGAAGGAAAAATCGACAACTGCACGGCTCTTTGAATATAAAGCGCCACGAAGAGAATCGTAATCGAGGCAGCCAGGTTTGTCGCAATCAGGATGTCGATCACATTGGGAGGGACGGGGAAGATCAGCATCATGATGATCGAGATAATCAACATGGCCAAGAATAGATCGCTGGACTTTGAAATCGAGGCAAGCGCTCGATCGCCCCCGAGAACGCGGATCAGGGTGTCGAAGAATTTTCTCATGGTTCGAAAAGCTCCTTATGCACTTCGCTTCCTTTTTCTAATGACTCGATCCATTTTATGATTTCCGCCACTGCCGGATAGAGATCCTCAGGAATATATTCGGAGATTTTCCCCTTATTGTAAAGATCTCTCGCTAATTCTACATTTCGCATGATTGGGACTTTGTTTTCGATACCTATTTTAATGATCTCTTCGGCGATAAATCCAACCCCCATTGTGAGAATGAGGGGAGCCGGTTCTTCTTCGGGATTGTACTTGAGGGCGACGGCGATATGAGTGGGGTTCGTAATAATCGCGCGGGCGCGCCGTGCAGAGCGGGGTCCCTCTTGGTAGGCGATCTCGCGAAACATTTCTCTTCTTTTCCCTTTAATCATCGGATCCCCTTCGGTATCCTTATACTCTTGCTTGACTTCGAATTTCTGCATCATCATTTCTTTTGCAAAATTTCTTTTTTGAAAAGCGAGGTCGAAAAGAGAGACAAGAATAAAAAAAATACCCACTTGAATCAGTACTGAAAAGAGAAATTGATGAACGACCAAAGCGCTGGCAAGGGGAGGCATGAGGGAGGTAGTGATTATTTCAGGAAGGCTGCGCATGATAATGTTGTAAATAATGATCGCGGCGCCTGTAATTTTAGCGCAGGACTTCAGGAGTTCGACCCATGTTTTGATCTTAAATTTTTGTTTGATTCCTTCTACGGGGTTTAGTTTCTTCAAATCGAATTTCATTGCTTCGAAAGAAAAAACAGGACCTATGATCAAAAAGCTGACAATGACGCCGACGAGAGCCACGATGACCATGATCGGAAGGCTTGAGCGCAAGATCACCTGCATGGCGAATAAGAAATAACCGGGCGCTTGATTCTCAAAGTCTGAGCTCAAGTCGGGAACAGCGCGGAGGGTCGCTATCATGAACGTGCCGATTTGGTCGAAGAAAAAAGACATTGCGGCGATGGCCGATCCGAGAGCTACGCAAAATGTGATGGCAGCAGGGAGATCTTGAATTTTCGCGACCTGTCCCTTTTTACGAGCGTCTCTTAATTTCTTAGGTGTCGCCTTTTCGGTTTTTTCTGCCATAGATGAAAAGACTGTAATGAAGAAGGAGGGGGTTTGTCAATAGAAGGAAGAAAAATCGAGCCTTATGCCAAAAGCAATAAATACTGTCACATTTCAGCTCAGATTTCTTGGAGAAGACCCAGCCCCTAGGGGCTGGGGGGGTGTGAAAAGCGTTACGCGCGTTGCGAGGTCGCAACTTCCGGCTTCGCTTGCACCGCAGATCGAGCCAATTCTGCCTTCTCGATCGCGGCTTCTTTGTCTTTTTGTGCAGAAAGTTCGTTGAACTTTCGGCTTAAGACGCGGGTTGCAACCAACCATCCGGCGAGAACGACCACCAGAATGAGGGCGATATAAGGAGCTACCTGGACAATGCTCGTCGCATTAAAAAGGATTAAGAGTCCTTGTTGAATGATCGATCCGCCTGACTTGCCAAGACGGGCTCCGACTACGTCAATCGCCGCTTTTCCTTTGAGTTTTACCTCTGAATCCAAAGGAATGTAAGCCATTTCCTTGGTGGGGTCGAACATCGAATATTTGGTTGCTTTGGACATTACGTTTTGAATCATGCCAAACATAACAGCTACCATGAGGGGAGTCGTTCCGAACAGAGCGATAAACCCGCCGAGCTGTTCATTGAAAATGACGAAGGCGAAGAAAGCCAATCCCGTCACTGCAAGAACAATCGGCGTGAAGGCGGCGCCGATGCCCCAGCCCAGCTTTCGAATGACGTTTCCGCCGACGAAAAGCATCATGAAGATTGTCAATCCCCCCGTCACCATGGAAAATCCTCCCATGAAGTTTTGGTAGTCGTTGGCGTTGGGGTATTGCAAGTTCAATTGCTTTTTCCAGGTTACTTCCACGAGATTGATCGACATGCCGTACCCGATCACAAGCATGGCGATGCAGCCGAGATAAGGGGAACGGATCAGAAAGAGCATGCTTTCTTTGATCGACATTTTCGGTTTTGATTTTTTATCTTTCTTCACTTCTCCCGGATCGTAGAAACGGGGGTCGGTCAAGACTTCTTTGTTAATCCATCGATAAATGAGAATCGCAGCGATGCAAGCGACAACAACAGCTCCCATTGTATAGAGCAGCGTGACGCCCCATGGGTCGGTTCCCGCGGGCAAGCTCGTTGTAATGTTAGCAAATTTTTGAATCAGCATCCCTGAAGGGAACATGGCCAGGTTGGCGCCGATTCCGAAAAGGGCGTAGAATCGTTTTGATTCAGCCACTTTTGTGATTTGATTTGCAAAACCCCAAAATAAAAGGGAGATCGCAGCGGAGCCCCAAAGTTCGGCCATGATATAAAATAAGGAAGAAGGCCAGTAGCGGATCATGCCGATGAGCCCTCGCAATCCATGCGGGAAGTGGGCATACATCCAATCTGTCATAGCAATGGGGGAAATGGCATCTCGATTCGGATAGAGTACTGCTGCATAGAGTCCGAAAAAGAGACCGAAGGAAGCCATGAGTCCCATAAAGAGGTTTTCCCTCTTTACAATGTTGCTCAGCTTAGTGAAGATGAGCATGAAGAGAATCGCTCCGGGAACGACGCCCCAGAATTTGAGGAACGGAATTGTTTCTGCTCCCGTGGCGGTGACGATGAGGGTATCTTTTGTGTCCCTCAAGATGGTGTAATTAAAGTTGATAAAGAAGAAAAGAGCAAACATTGGAAGGAATTTCTTTAACTCAAAGGCGTGAATGGGCCAGAGCATGGATCTCCATTTTCCAAATTCTTTAGTGGCAGGTTGCGACATTTATGTGTATCCTTGAAAAAAGTTTTTGATGTTTTTTTGTTGTTTAATAAGGTAAATGCGTCTGCCGGCTTTTGACAATGTCTCGCAAGTCAAACGATCCGCTCCTACCTTTGCCCGAACCTTCGGGCGGGGCTCGAAATACTATCGAGCAAACCCAATATGATAGATGAAGTGGATTAAAAATCAAGAGCTCTCCGAAAAAAGTCGGAGAGCCTTCTTTGTCAAAATTAGTTTTGAAGTACGAGGGTCGGATCATTATGGATCGCTTGCTGTGTTTGCAGAGCCTCAACATAATTGTTCCACAGATCCGCGTCGATCTTATTATGCCGAATAGACTGGATCAGCTCTCTTTTGCATCCTGCTAAGGATTTTCTCGGACTCAGAATCGTCATAATCTCTTTATCGCCGGCCTGGCGGGCGATCTGGAGCATTCTTTCGAGCTGCGTTCTGCTAAAATTCATCTGTTCCCGACGCTTGCGAGAACCGCGAGCCGCCCTTTGCTTTGGAGCGATGACCGGGGGGCGTTCCGTTTGGAGAATATGCCTGTCTATGATGGCAGCAAGCTCCAAAGGTTGTTTGATTTTCAATTTCTTCAGCGTGAAATGATGCATGTATCCGCCACTTTTCATTGGGAGATATTTACATAGTTCGTTTTCTTTTCTGGCGCCTACTTTTTGAATCGCTTTGGCGATCACTTCTTCTAAATCTCTCATAGCCTTTCTTTGGGTTGCTTGTGTTTTTAATGTTTTCTATTTTTTAGAGGACATCGGCAAAAAAAAGGGTCCGGTCGATTTTTTGGCCTTTATCGATGCTGACATGCGACCATCGGCCGGCATACGAAAATCATCCAAAAATTCGATCAATCCCACAGTTTGCAGGTATCCTCTCAATGGGAATCTATTCCATTTCCATTTGGGAGGTGGTTTCCGGTTTTTTTTTAAGAGGAACCGAAGCAGCGCAACAGTTTTGTTTGTTAAGCCTGCCCAACAATCCCTTCTCTTTCCGAGAATTATTGTGGGATTATATAAACCCTCTGTTTTTCTTGCAAGATATTGTTTTTTTTATTTTAATCGAACCGATTCCGCTAATAAGTTTCAGAGATTCTGTCGATTTTTCGGGTTGTTCGGGTATACATCCTGCGCTATGCAAACAGTTCCCGATACTTCCTTGTATTTTTTTGTAGTACAAGTTACACTAGCTTGCAATCAATGGAGAGGATAAATAGTGTTTAAATTTATTTTTTCAATGGCAGCTTCGCTGATGATTTGCTGTGGATGCGCAAAACGAAGTTCTCCGACGGCCTTAACGGAATGGATGGGCGAAAACGGGAAAATAAAAGTTTTATGCACAATCGCGCAGATCGGCGATCCAGCCGCGCAGATCGGCGGGGATAGGGTGGATGTTTGGAATCTGATTTCTGGAGACCTTGATCCTCACAGCTACGATCTTGTGAAAGGGGATGGAGAAAAATTTTCCCGCGCGGATCTTGTCTTTTTTAACGGACTCGGCTTGGAGCACGGCGCAAGCCTTTCCTCTCTTCTGGCAGCTCATCCTAGGGCGCTGGCATTGGGCAACTCGATTCAGGATGCGTTTCCTGAAAAAATTCTTCAGAGGGATGGGGTGTTCGACCCTCATATCTGGATGGACGTCTCTCTATGGAAGGAAATCGTAGATCAAATTGCAGACCGGCTTGTCTCTGTCGATCCGGAGGGGGAGTCTTATTTCCGGCAAAGAGCGGAAGCTCTCAAGGAAAATATGGATGCAACGCATCGGAACATGCGCGAGGCGTTGCAACAGGTTCCCTCCCATCAACGATACCTTGTGACCGGCCATGACGCCTTCCGCTACTTTGCCAAGGCGTATCTTGCTGAAGAGGGGGAAAGCGAGGAGGATTGGTCCCGCCGTTTTACGGCGCCAGAGGGTCTGGCTCCGGATGGACAATTGAATCCTGCGGATATCCGTTTTGCAATGGAGTTTCTACGGAGCCACAACATCCGCGTCGTATTTCCCGAATCCAACCTCAACCGCGATGCGCTGGTCAAAATCGCATCGGCAGGGCGCGAATATGGTTTAGATGTGGAAGTGTGTAAAAAAGCTCTTTACGGCGACTCCATGAGCGGCCTTTCCTATCTCGAAATGATGCAAAGCAATGCCGATGTGATTGCGAGTCATTTGCAAAGAGGGGAAAAGCTGTGAAGAGCGCTCTGAGTGTAGAATCTTTGCATGTGAGTTATGGACAAACCGCGGTGTTGTGGGACGTTTGTTTTCAGATTCCGCAGGGTGTGATCGCAGGAATCATGGGTCCTAACGGCGCAGGCAAAAGCACCTTGTTTAAAACGGCTCTCGGCTTAATCCGTCCTTTATCGGGCGTAGTGAACGTGCTAGGGCGCCCCCTGCGGCAGATGAAGAAGAAGATCGCCTATGTTCCTCAAAGGGAATCGATCGATTGGGATTTTCCGATCACGGCGGAAGAGGTCGTGTTGATGGGGAGATATGGAAGAGCGGGACTGTTTGGCAGAATCAGAGATGCTGATCGGGAAGCGGCCTTTCTCGCTCTGGAGTGCGTAGGGATGGCGGATTTTGCAAAACGGCAGATTAGCGAATTTTCCGGAGGACAGCAGCAAAGGCTGTTCATAGCGCGCGCTCTTGTTCAGGAGGCTGACCTTTTGTTTTTAGACGAGCCTTTTTCGGGCGTCGATATGGCGACGGAAAAAATGATCATGGGATTGCTCCGATCGCAAAAACAGAAGGGAAAAACCATTCTCATTATTCATCATGACCTCTCCACGGTGGAAGAATACTTTGATTGGGGGCTGCTCATTAATACACGGCTGGTCGATTGCGGTCCTATAAAAAATATTTTCCACCGAGAAAACCTTACCCGGACGTTTTCTAAAAACCAGTCTCTTTTCGACGAGGCGGCTTTTTCTTTGATGAAACATAAGACAGGCGCGCCGTGAACCATTTCTGGGAATATTTTACAGATCCGATTTTGCGCGGCCCTACTTGGGGAACTTTCTTCATGTGCGTCGCCTCTTCTCTCATAGGAGTTGTTTTGCTGCTCAAACGGCGCTGTCTTCTCAGCGAAACGCTTTCCCACGCCTCTTATCCGGGGATTGTCATAGGGGTGAGCCTATTTGCTTGGCTCTTTCCTCAAAATTATGCAAGCGCCTTCCTTGCCGTCCTTGCAGGGGCTTTTCTCAGTTCTTTTTTAGGCCTGAAGACGGTCGAGTGGATGGAAAGCCGGCACGGCGTCCGTTCCGATACGGCGTTATGTTTTGTGCTGGCAGTTTTTTTCGGGGCGGGAACCGTCGCCGCCAGCGCTATGCAGCACGCCCTTCCCTCTTGGCGCGCTCATCTCCAGACATTATTATTCGGGCAGGCGGCCACGATGTCGGATCTGCACATCGTCTTATATGCTGCTGCAACGGGATCCGTGATTCTGTGTCTTTGCTTTGCTTTCCGCTCTCTGCAGGCAGCTCTGTTTGATCCCGATTATGCTAAGATATCAGGGCTATTTTCCGTGTGGGTCGAAAGGGTCCTCGCATGGTTGGTTTTATGCGTACTGATCTTAGGCATCCGCAGCGTAGGCATCGTCTTGACGTCGGGAATGGCCATTGCCCCGGCCATTGCTGCTCGTCAACTGACAAACCGCCTCAAAATCCTCTTTCTCCTTTCCGGCCTCATCGGCGGCGTCAGCGGTCTATGCGGCAATATCCTTTCCGTCGAAGGGACCATGGCGCTGTCTAAAGGGGGGCAAAAAATGGTGTTGCCAACGGGGCCTATGATCATTCTTTCCGGTGCGGTCATCGCTCTTGCGGCGCTTCTTTTTTCTCCGGAAAAAGGGTGGGTGTCCCGCATGAGAAGGGCAGCCCGTTTCCGGTTTCGCTGCACTCAAGAAAATATATTAAAAAGCATGTGGAAAAAAAGGACGGCTGTTTCGTTTCAAGAATTACAAAACACCCACGGTTTACCTCCCCTCGCTCTTTTCCGCTGCATCGTTCGGCTGATCCGAGAGGGATGGGTAGAAAAACAGGGGGGGCGTTACAGCTTAAGTGGGGACGGAGAAAAAAAAGCGTCGTCTATCGTCCGTTTGCATCGCCTTTGGGAATTGTATCTCGTCAGCGAACTTGGGATCGCCCGAGATAAGATTCACCCGACGGCGGAAGAGATGGAACATATCTTAACGCCGGAGATCGAGGCGCTCTTAACGCGGCTTTTAGCCGATCCCAAGGTCGATCCCCACGCGCAGCCGATTCCCGGGAGGGTATTGTTATGAGTCCTTATTGGGGTTGCAGTTTTTTTGAATTTTTTCAAATCTTAGCGGGAAGGGTGATTGCGGCTCTTATGGGATCCGCTCCATCCCTCGATGCGGATGAGGTGCAGATTGGAGTTTTGTCCTGCATAGCGATTTCATGCGGTTTGGTGGGTCCTTTTCTCATATTGAAACGGATGACTATGTTTGCCAACTCGCTATCCCATACCATTCTTTTAGGGATTGTACTGGCTTTTCTTTTGACTTCTCGGTTCTTGGGAGGAGAATTGTTTTCCCTCTCTACGCTTCTTCTCGGTTCTCTAGCGGCGGCTATTTTGACCGCAGCCCTCACAGAGGGGATGGTTTGCTTTTTTCGTCTTCAGGCCGATGCGAGCGTAGGCTTTGTGTTTTCTTCTCTTTTTGCTCTGGGAGTTCTCCTAGTGACCATATTTACCCGCGACGTCCATTTAGGAGCAGAGGCCGTGATGGGCAATGTGGATGCGTTGAGTCCCTCGGATCTTTCTCTAGCCGCTTCATTGGCCGGATTGAATCTGACTGTGATCACGCTATTCTATCGACAGTTTCAGGTATCCAGCTTGGATGCGAGTTATGCATCCACGTTGGGAGTCCGTTCGGGGGTGTTTCGCTTTTTATTATTGATGCTGACGGCGATTGTTTGCGTAGGCGCTTTTCGCGCGGTCGGCGTGTTGCTCGTATTGGCTTTCCTTACGGGACCCTACCTTTGCGCTCGCCTTTTTAGCGGAAGGCTCCGCTCCTTGCTCTTTCTGTCGCCTGCCTTAGGGATCGCGGCTTCCTGCATGGGCGTCGCCCTCTCCCGCCACATCCTCAGTGTTTATGGACTCCCTTTGTCTACGGGAGGGATGGTCGTTTGCATGATCGGGCTTTTTTATTTGACGGCTGTTATAGTAAAAAAGGCTTTGCATTTTACGAAGGAGCGATTCTTATGCATAAAAAAATCTCCCTCCTAGGCAGCACCGGTTCCGTTGGAAGATCAGCCTTGCGCGTTGCGCGCCACCTCCCCGATACATTGGAAATTGTCGCTTTGGCGGCGAAATCTAATATCGATCTTCTCTATGCTCAGGCGCAAGAATTTCAGCCGAAGCTGATTGCCGTGTTCGACAAAGAGCAGGCCCTTGTTCTGCAAGAGCGGCTTCCCCATATCCCCGTAGTCGGAGGAATGGAAGGGCTGCAGGCCGCGGCTTCCTTGGATGAGGCTAATTTCGTTCTTCTAGCCATGACGGGAAGCGTGGGGCTTCTGCCGGCGGCGGCAGCGATTCAATCGGGTAAACAGGTGGGTATCGCTAATAAAGAGATTTTAGTTTGCGCAGGGGAATGGATTTGCGCGTTATCGAAAAAACACGGGGTGGATCTTCTCCCTGTCGATAGCGAACACTGCGCAATACATCAATGTTTGCAGGGACAGGATAAAAAAGCAGTCCGCCGTCTTATTTTGACAGCTTCAGGAGGGGCGTTTCGGGATAAGAGCTTAACGGAGCTGAGCCATGTCAGCGCGCAAGATGCGCAAGCCCATCCCAACTGGCAAATGGGGGCGAAAATTACGGTCGATTGCAGTACGCTCATGAATAAAGGGCTGGAGATGATTGAAGCGCGCTTTTTATTTGATATCGCTCCTGAAAAAATTGAAGCCGTGATCCACCCCCAAAGTCTGATTCATAGCTGCGTCGAATTTGTCGATGGCTCGGTTCTTGCGCAAATGGCGGAACCGGATATGGTTCTTCCCATCCAATATGCGCTGACTTATCCTCATAGACTGCCGGGCATTTGCCCTCGATATGATTTTTTGAAAAATGGGACTCTGACTTTTTACCCTCATGATCCGGTCCGTTTTCCTTGTCTGAACCTTTCCCTTTACGCGCTCAAAGCAGGAAGAAGCTATCCATGTTTTTTAAATGCCGCGAACGAGGTTCTCGTGGAACGATTTTTGAAAGGGAAAATCTCTTGGATGGAAATCGGAGAAAAATTGGTCAAATTAATTTCTTCCCATCGGCCGGAAAATGTGTTAGCCTTGGACGCGATTCTCTCTGTGGATCAAAGAGCCAGGGACTTAGCGGCTCTCGCATAGGAGAGCGTAACGAAGGGACAAGATGGAAAGCATTTTCTATGTTTTACTTGCGATTTTAGGGCTAGGGTTTCTCGTATTCATCCATGAGCTGGGCCACTTTTGGGCGGCGAAGAGAGCGGGGATGCGCGTGGAGGCTTTTTCCATCGGTTTCGGGAAATCTCTGTATACCTGGAAGCACAAGGGGGTGAAGTGGATGATCTGCCTTCTTCCCTTTGGGGGATATGTGCGGATTGCGGGGATGCAGCGCGAAGGAAATAAAGAGCCTGCAAAAATTCCGGATGGTTTTTTTGGAAAAAGTCCATGGCAGCGGATCAAGGTGGCTTTTGCGGGTCCTTTGGTCAATATTGTCTTTTCGTTATTGGTTTTCACGATGTTGTGGATGGCAGGGGGGCGTTTAAAGCCTTCTTCGGAGTTCACGCGCCGCATTGGTTGGGTCGATCCCCAATCGGCGGTATACCAATTGGGTTTGCGTCCCGGGGACGTCATTGAAACTTGCGGAGGAAAACCTTTCCAAGGGTTTAAAGATCTGGCGGTTGCTTCTCTCATTGAAGGGAAAGACTCGGTTCAAATCGATGGATATAGAATCGATGCCTCTGGTAAGACGAAAACGCCTTTTTCCTACCCTTTGTTTTTGAAAGGGGGAATTCCTCTTCTGCCTTCTTCTTACCTCATCTATGACGGACAGTGGTCTTTTTCTTCGGAGGGGACGCCAGCGGCCGCGAGCGGAATTGTCTCCGGAGATCGGGTTTTGTGGGCGGATGGCGAACGGATTTTTTCTGTTCAGCAGATGAGCGCGCTGATGAACGGTTCGACTGTTTTTCTCACAGTGCAAAGGGGAGATGCGATTTTTTCTGCCAAAGTCGCTCGAGTGCAGTTGAACGCTTTAAAGATCCATCCTTCTGAAAAAGCGGAAATTAGCGACTGGCAATATGATGCAAAGTTAAAGGGGAAATTACAGGATCTCTATTTCATTCCTTTCACCCTTTCGCCGCAGGGCGTGATCGAGAGCCGGCTTGATTTTCTGGAGCCGAGGGAAGAGTCGCTGTTTTTAGCTCCTTGTAAAGACTGCGCGCGTGCGATTCCTTTACAAGAAGGGGATCGGATTCTGGCATTGGATGGCATTCCATTTCAGACAACGCATCAGTTTTTAAAGGATTTGCAGGAACGCCGGTTTTTGATGATTGTTGACCGGGGGGGTGCTTTTGAAAAACCTGCCGGATGGAACCAATCCGACCTTGATTTTGAGCAATTTAATCGATCTTCTCTGGACGCGTGGGTCGCGTCGATTGGTAGAGGCTATTCCGTTCATGCAGACGGGGATCTCCATTTATTGGCTCCTATGATTCCTCGGGTTAAAAGCGAATTGCCGATGACGCCGGAGCAACGTTCTTTGCTTGCGAGCGAAATGGATGGGGTGAAGAAAAAGATTGAATCGATGAAAGATCCGGCCAAGCGTTCCGAGGCGATGAAACAGTTTGAGGCGGCAAAACAGCGGCTTGCCTTGGGGATGTCTTTCAAAGATCGCGAAGTCGTGTATAATCCAAACCCTTTGCAAGGGTTTGTTTCCGTACTCGACGATACATGGCGCACCTTGCAAGGATTATTTTCGGGACATTTGAATCCAAAATATATGAGCGGACCGATTGGCATTGTCCAAGTGGTGCATCAAGGTTGGACGGTGGGCCTTAAAGAGGCTCTCTTTTGGATGGGCGTCATCAGTTTGAATCTTGGCATCGTCAATCTCTTGCCCATTCCTGTCCTCGATGGGGGGCATATCGTCTTTTCTCTTGTGGAAATCGTCCGAAGGCGTCCTGTGGCCTCAAAAACAATGGAAAGGGTTATGATTCCTTTCGTAGGTTTACTGATCGCATTTTTTGTCTACATTACCTATCAGGATGTTCTTCGCTTGCTGTCGCAAATTTTTTGAGTC
>CAZZLR010000008.1:0-13281 GCA_964655045.1 uncultured bacterium
TTATCCCGAGGCGGGAAACCCCGCCCTTAAGGGCGGGGTTTTCATTGAAGAAATTAGAATCCGGCGCCGAAAGAAAACTCGGCAGCAGGACCCGGACGTGTTGCGGACATGCTGCTTGCGATTGTCGCTTGGCTTACGGTAACTTCAGCAAATGTACGTACAGCAGATTTACGGAAGAACTCCATGCCGGCTGTCGCGTTGGCAATGACTCCTTCAAAGCTGCGGTCGTCTTTTGTTTGCATGCCGCCCCAAGCAAGACCTGCTCCTGCATAATAAGCGTTGTCTGCGTTGGCTGCATTGATGTAATACAGATAGCTTGCTTTAGGAAGTGTCCAGAAGAAGCTGTCCGTTTCGCGATTCATTCCTTTATTGCTGCTGTAATTTGCAGAAATATCGATCGCTCCTTGTCCTGCCGCCATGCGGTATCCGACGCCAAGGCCGGGTACGACTTGTACGGACTGTGTTGGATAAGAATCGGCTGCTGCAACGCGGAAATAGGAAAATCCCGGTTTTTGCACATTGTTTTCAGCTGTGCGTGATGCGTTGGCAGAAAGGTTTGGCATCGTATTGGATACAGAGGCCTCACCTGCGCTGACGAGTGTTGCTGCTGCTAAGAGCATGCTTGTAATTGTCTTTTTCATTAAAAAACTCCTGGTTTAAGGAGTGTCCATTATGTGCGATGCGAGGAATCTTAAGCAAGAAAAATTTGTTTTTTCAAGGCTCTGTCTTGTCGAAAATTGGACAGCGCAAAGAATTAGCGGCGTCGCAAGCTCCGTTCACGCTTCGATATTGCGCCGCACCATCTGCACTTGGCGGCCGAGCATTTCATTGACAGTGATTTGATCTGCGATTTTTTTCCACGCGTGCAAAAGAGTGGAATGGGTCTTGCCACCGAAAGAATCGGCAATTTTCATGAGCGATTCATCGACCATTTCTTTAGCCAAGTACATGGCGACCTGACGGGCAAGGGCGATTTCTTTGTGGCGCGATTCTCCCTTGATATCGGCAACGCGCAGCTCGAAGACGGCAGCGACGCTTTTTAAAATCGCTTCCACCGAAATTTTCTTATTCGGCGCGCTCGATTGAAACATTTCGCTGAGGATCTTTTCCACAACCTCTTCATTCAAGTTTGCATGTTCCAGACGGGAATGGGCACAAAGGCGGTTGACCGCTCCTTCGATTTGGCGGACGTTATTGTAAATATGCTCCGCAATGAAGAAAGCAATTTGGCTTGAAATATTCATCCCTTTGAGTTCGGATTTGTGCTTGATAATCGCGACTCTTGTCTCTAAGTCGGGGACGCCCATATGAGCTACAAGGCCCCATTCCATTCTCGCGACAGTCCGTTCAGATAATTGCAGTTGACCGGGCGGCTTATCGGATGCAATGACGATCTGTTTATTTTGATTGAGAAGAGTCTCGAACGTGTTGCAAAATTCCTCTTCAAAATTGGTCCGGTCTTGTAAAAATTGGATATCGTCGATGAGCAAAATATCGAGGTTGCGGTAGAACCGTTTCATTTTATCGATCGATTTTGCGCGGAGATGATCGACGATATCATTGATAAACGCTTCGGTGGTAATAGACTGGACGCGTAAATTTTTATGGTGCTCTAAAGCATAGTGGCCAATGCTGTGCAATAAGTGCGTCTTGCCAAGGCCGACTCCTCCGTGGATGAACAAGGGATTGTATGATTTTCCGGGACGTGCGGCGACGCCGACAGCGGCCGATTTTACGAATTGATTGGAAGCTCCTTCGATGAAATGATCGAAGGTATACAGAGGGTTGAGTTTCAGGTGGACGGGAGAAATCTCGGCCTCCGGTTCCACCGATTCCTGCGGCTGGAAAGGAGGACGGTCCGGAATATCGGCGATGAGAAAACGGATGGCGGGTTCCCCGGAGCTTTTTAAGGGAAGAAAATCCGCGAGAATTTCGCGAAAATTTTCTAATAAATATTCTTGCACGAAAATATTGGGGACCTCAAGAATCACTTCTTCATAAGTCGATTCGACATAGCGAATCGGCGCGATCCAATTCGAGAATTCGGCAGCAGAACAGCGCGATTCGATGAACTCGACGAACTGCACCCAGCCGTTTTTAACTTCACATTCCAACATGGTTGATTTCCGGTGTTCCGTCAGCTTAACAGGAGAAGGATTGGGCGGGCAAGAGAATTTCCGTAGCCTTCCGATGCTCTGTGGCGCAAGGGATTGACCGTATGGAAGGAACAAGAGAAAAATAACGAGATAAAAAATTGGCGCACTGAGCGATGCGCTCTTCGGGAGAAGAGCCGTAGTGTTTTAGTCTGTCCAAAAATACGGCATGGGAGCGGTCTTTGCGATAGGCAGGCCGCTTTGAGGGTAAAAAGAGGAGGTCCATATTCGCATCTTCAAAATCCCATAAGAACGAGGTGTGGTGAAGCCAGCGTTCTTTGCGGATGTACTGCGCATTGCCCCCGCATTTTTTATCGCCGATGCAATAATCGTTTTCTCTGAGGCAAAATCCGTCGATCTCCCACGCCGAGGCGTAAAGATGGGCGGTCCATTGTAAAATAGGTTCCGGAAAAGGGGAAATCGGAAGGTCTTTTTTTGCGATGATAAGAGAGATAAACAGGGTGTTTGCATCGACGATCACCGTTCCCCCCCCGCTAAACCTCCTGAGAACAGGCACATTTTTTGTTTGCGCCGTCTGGATGTCGACCAATGCATTCATCTGCCCGGAAATGCCCATGACGATGGTTTTCGGCGAACCGAAGTTTACGACGCAAAAACTCTCTTCTTCGACGCGTAAAAGGGATTCTTCAAGGCGGAGCTGATCGAGGATGGAGGTGTGGTTTTGAAGCCGGATCCAATGGAGCTTAGGAAGCATGGGCTTTTTGCAATGCGATGCGCAAGATGGAAATGTCGGCGGGAGATAGACCGGAAATGCGCGAAGCCTGCCCCAGATTGCTAGGAGTGAACCGCGTGAGTTTTTCTTTAGCCTCCGCGCGCAGCCCGGCTACTTTGTGATAATCAAAACAAGGAGGAATAGCAGATCGGTCGAGGTGCTCTAATTTGTCGACCTCTTTTTGCTGTCTATCGATATAGCCTGCATACTTTAAGTTCGTTTCGATTTGTTCATTGATTTCTGAACCAAGGTCGGGGATCTCTTTGGGATAATGTTGCAGCGCCTTTTGATAACTCCAATCAGGACGGCAGAGAAGCTGCGCAAAGGACGTTTGCTTCCCTTCGATTGCCCGATACGTTTTTTTAAGTTTTTCTGTCTCGCAGTCAATCACTTGCTTCTTGTGCATGACGCGGGTATATTGTTCCTCCGTGATGCAGCCGAGGCGATATCCTAAGGGACGCAGCCGCAAGTCGGCATTGTCCTGCCTCAGCAAAAGACGATATTCCGCCCGGCTCGTGAACATGCGGTAGGGCTCTGCGAGGTCGAAACGGATCAGATCATCGATCATGACACCAAGGTATGCTTCGTTTCTTTTTAAAATCAACGGCTCTTTTCCCAAAACCTTGGCTGCGGCGTTCATGCCGGCGAGCAATCCCTGACCTGCCGCTTCTTCATAACCCGTCGTTCCATTGATCTGCCCTGCGAGAAAAAGCCCTTCAACTTTTTTGGTCTCCAAGGTCGCGAAAATCTGATCGCTTTTGACAAAATCATATTCGATCGCATAGGCCGCTCGCATGATTTCCGCCTTCTCTAAGCCCACCACGGTACGGATCATGGCCAGCTGCACATCGAAGGGGAGGCAGGAAGAGATTCCGTTAACGTAAATCTCATGGGTGCGCAACCCTTCCGGCTCTAAGAAAATCTGATGCCGCTCTTTCTCTGCGAAGCGGACGACCTTATCTTCAATCGAAGGACAATAACGAGGGCCTACCCCTTGGATCGTTCCCGCATACAAAGGGGATCGATGGAGGTTTTCTTGAATGATCCGATGCGTGTTTGGTGTCGTATAGGTAATGTGGCAAGAAATCTGTTCCATTTTCTTTTCGGGAGCGTCGTAGGAGAAGACCACCCCCTCATCGCCCGGCTGTTCCTCGCAAAGAGCAAAATCGATGCTGCGCCGATGAATGCGCGGCGGCGTCCCGGTTTTCAGCCTCCCTAGACAGAAGCCGAGGCTCTCTAAACAAGGGGAAAGCCCATGCGAGGCTTTGTCCCCCCCGCGCCCTCCGGGAAAATGGGCCTGGCCGATGTGCAAAAGCCCCCGCATAAAGGTTCCTGAAGAGAGAACGACTGTTTTTGCCCGATACTCAATTCCCTCGAGCGTTCGGACGCCCACGATTTTTCCCTGCTCCGTAAGAAGCGTTTCAGAGGTTCCTTGCTGAATCTCCAATAAGGGGGTCTGTTCTAAACAAAGCTTCATTTCCAAAGCATAGGCAGCCTTGTCTGCTTGGGATCTAGGAGAGCGTACTGAGGGACCTTTGGAAGCATTGAGCATGCGAAACTGGAGGCTGCATCGATCGGCAACCTTACCCATCAAGCCCCCCAGCGCATCGATTTCCCGAACAATATGCCCTTTCGCCGTCCCTCCAATGGAGGGATTGCAGCTCATCTTGCCGATTGTGTCGAGATTCATCGTCAAAAGCAGAGTATCCGCGCCCATCCGCGCCGCTATATGAGCAGCTTCGCATCCGGCATGACCCGCTCCAATGACGAGTACGTCAAAAACCTTTGGATATTTCCACATTTTGACTCGAACGATCTTTATTTTTTCTTGTGCCGATCGCGTCGTCTACGTTTTTTTCTTTTATGGCGTGCGATTTTCGCGCGTCGTTTCTTTTTTACAGAAGACATACTCTTTTATTCCTTGTGAATATTCCCCCGCTTATAAGAGGGGAGGCTTCCGGGGATTAGATGCTCGCGCCCTGCGTTTGTAGGGCGATGCATGCATCATACAATGGCGTGAGATTAAATACAAGCGCCTTGTGAGGACCGTTAAGGGCCGGATTTCCCGCTTCGGGACGAACCCGTCCCACAACCCAGTTTTGTTCAGTATAGTCGGTTTTCCCGACCGTTTTGTGCTGCGCGCGGTATAGAAATCGCTACGAAAAGGACAGTGCATCCTAAGGCGTTCCAGAGGGGGGCGGGGAGAGAGAAAATGTTCCATTCCGGCTTACATCCTCGAGTCGGAGGCGTCTCCATGTTTTTTTTGAATTCCGTCAAACTGCGCGGCGCGCGTGCAGTAAGGCAGCGGTCCTTGACTTTGTCGAAAGCGATGAGCGTTTGATAGAATGCGATGAGAGCATTGAGCAGGAGCAGCGCTTGAAAAACGGCGCGCGCCATGCCGCGACGCAGAGAACAAAGGAACAGGATTCCCCAAAGAATCCTCTGCAGCCAACAAAGGAGGCAGGGAGGATGGGAGGCGGCCCATTCGGCCAGGCCGGAGAGCAGGAGGGCGCCCAATGCAACCCATCGAAGGAATATCATGGGACTTCTCCTTGTGGGGGCAAAGGTGTTTCAGGACGGCTCCAGCTTCCCAGCTCTGCACGATGCATAGGGCAAAAGCCTTCTGCCTCTTGGATCCATGAGGCGGGCAGAGAGGCGCCGGATGCAGCGTTTTCATGTTTTCTTTTTTCCGCCTCTTGTTTTTCTCCCCAATTTTCCATGGAGCGCACAGCGTTTTTAGCTCCCTCTTTCACAGCTTCTTCGACGGCGGCGATAGAACGATGCAGGGTATCTGCTCTCTCTTCTTCCCGTGTCGCCGCAAGCATTTCTTGAAATCCCGAAGAACCGGAAAAAGACTCTTGTTCTTTTGTCGAAAGGCCTTGGAATGTCTGGCGGCCTTCTTCCACTCCTTGAGGGGGTGCGAAGACCGAAGAAGGAGGAGAAGAAAACGATTCCGTGCAAGGGGGACTCGATCCTTCTTCTACTGAAGTGGTGCAACGCTTTGCCACGGCGCCGCAGACAAAAAGCCCCGTGAGACCCGTAATGGCAAGCATTCCTAAGGCTGCCGCAGCTTCTAAGAGCGCGTAGGAGGCGCGTAGTTTTGGCGCAAGAGCCAAAGTGAAATCGCTATGATCCGCTCCGAGATGACTGAGCCATAGGGAATCGAGGACCGCTGAGAGGGCTAAGGAAAAAAGGGGCCATAGGCTTACGCAAACAATTCCTTGCGTCCAGTAAATCAGAGGACGGAGGCCGAAAGAAAATAGCGCAATTAAAAGAATCAGGGGAAACGTAAAATAGAGTAGGGCGAGCAGGCCGTTTTGCAAACCGATGAGTGCTGTGCACAAGGAAGCTCCCCAAGAAGATGTTTGAGAAGGGGAAGAAAAAATCGCCCCTTCCAAGGCATCGATTAGAATTTTTTGTTCGATCCACGCTGTTTCTTGCTTTGCTTCGCATTGGGGAATCAGCGGCTTTTCGAGAGAGAGGCCCACGTTTTTTGCCGTGGTCTCTATTTCTTGAGCCAAAGATTGAAAAGCGGCTTTACAAGAGAATATTTCTTTTTTTTCTTTCTGAAAATAGGGTATTCCCCATTGCGGAGAGCTTTTTTCTTGTAGAAACTGCAAAAGATTTTTGCTTTGCAGCAGCTCCTGTTTTGTATATCTACCGGCGCTATAATCGCGAAAGACGCATTCTCGGCAAAAAAGATCGAGGTTCTGAGCGAGAATCGGGTTGTTGTGCGCAATTTTTTGAGAGAAGGGGGTGTTGTTTGCGTAAATCCGACTGATCCACGGATAAGGCTTTTGCAGCGCTTGTTCAAAAAGAGAGCGCATTTCATGGACGCAGGTGCTTGTAAGCGCCGCGAATTTCCCTAAGAAAAAAGGAACGCTTAGAGCCGCCCTTTCTTTTTTTTCACAGCTGTGATCTATGATCGTCAGAGTTGTTCTGGGAACGAGAAGCAAAAAGACGATAGCGATCGCAGGGATTAAAAAGCTTCGGATCAATGGCTCGAAACGCTGTCGAAAAAAGGCGAGAAGCAATGCGCAAAACGCTCCCACGCTCAAAGAAACTCTGAGAAGAGCTCGAAACACTTGTCCTAGGCCTCCCTCGGCGTCTCCATAGAGGATCAAGCTAATGGCCCCAAAGACTTTTTCAAAAAGGTCTCCGCCGCCCCAGGTATGAAGAGAATTCACGGCTTTCGACTCCTCTCTTCGCTGCGTATCCTATTTTCTAACAAAAGAAGATCGCGAAGCAAATCTTGTTCTTGTTTTCCCCTCTGCCGATGCGCCTCATGCGCTCTGCGATGGCTGGCCAAAGCCTCTTCCAGCTGCCCTATATAGGCTTCGATCGGCGCCATTGCGATTTGAGAAGCTCTGAGCGCTTTTGCATGCGCCAACACTCTTTGCAAAGCTTCTTCCACAAACTGAAACACTTCTTCCCGGGCTAGGCTCATAATTAGCCGCTCGCGCAGAGCGTCGGCTCCAGACCCTTGATATTGCATCGAAAGAGTCATGAGGGGAAGCACCGGAAAATCAGAGCGGGAGAAACATTTTTGCTCTTCATCGGTAAAAGGATCTTCGTTCATGAGCTTCTTTTGCATGTTTTCTACGAGAGTCCTCCACCTTTCTTTGCGCGGCTGCCAAGAAGAATCAATCGTTTTACGCTTTATATTTCTTTTCCCCTCAAGACAGTATCCATTTTGGATGGGAGATCCGTCGTAAAGAAGCTTTGCGGCTGCCTCTGTCAAAGGGGGATAAAAGACGATCCCTTCCGATTCTGTTTTTACGAGCGTTCCCGTAAGGTTTAAAAACAGCTCTTTCAAGGCCCCTTGCAGCCCCATGGAGGAGAGCAGCTCGCTGCCGAGATTGTAAGAGCCCGCGAAGAAAAGGGGATTTTTTTTTCGCATAGACTTGAGGGTTTTTTTTCTTTTTTCTTGGTTTTGGCAAAGAGTTCTGGCTTCCAGAAGCTCTCGTCCCGAGGCGATCTGTTCGTGCTGGCAAGCTAAAATTTCCTCTTCTAAAATCTGCATGAGCCCGCCGCTTGCGCGGGAGACTGCCGTTTCATAAGACTGGATTCCCGCCGCGTTGAGTTGATTGGCCCAGGTTTGAATTTGTTTGACCGCCGAGGCAAGCAGGGGAGAGGTGGTTTCAAGCCCGATCAAATATTCATAAACCGCCCCTTCGGAAGCGCTTTCGATCGCCCGCTTCATTGCCTTGCTTTTGGCTGTTTTTAAGCCTCCTTCGATTGCATCAAGAGGCCGGTCATAGAGGGAAAACTCGGGCAGAGCGGCTGAGGAAGAGGGTGTTTGCAAAATGAGCGCGGAGGGCGCTTCGGGCAATCCGAAAAAATGGACCTCCAAAGGATCGCTTTCTTTTCCTTCTTGAGAAAGCGGGGATTGGAAAAAGGCTTCTGCTCCCTCGTTCAGCTGCGGCTTTTCTTGATGCACTTTTGAAGGGGACATCCAAGCAGAGTCTTCCTTTTTCACGGAGTCTTTGCCAAAAAAATCGATGATCCAATCCATTCCGGGAATGAGCTCGCTATGCAAGGGAAGCGCTGCCAGGCAAAGAAAAAAGATCCGCTCGAGCCGTTTCATCGATTTTTTTCCTTCTCGCAAGCGGTGGCAAATGCGGCGCTTCTTTTTGTATGGTGTTGCGCAAGAGTAAGATATCGTCGTATATTTTCCGGCGTCGGCGTCAAAAGAGCTTCCGAGAGCGTTTCTTGAAAGACAAGCTTTTCTTCTTCTAAAACGGCCGCAGCGCTTTCGACGGCGTTTGCGTCCTCTTTTTCTTGAAAATAGTACCATCCTTCGCAGCCGCCGCTATACCAACTCGCAAAGAATAAAAAAGCGCTCAGTACAGCCGTCATTCCCAATGTCTCCACGCAGGGTTGTCGAGCGCTTCGCGCAAATCTTTTGCCATCGCTTCCATCACTGCTTTTTCATCCACAGTCAAAGCGTCGGCGTCTTCTGAAAAGTCAAAGAGGGACACATCTAGCCCCAGGCTTTCCATCGTATTGAGAGAGAACCCGGAACAGTCGGGTTTCTTGGCCGATCCCCAGCTGCGTCCCATTTGTTTCCTCGCTTGTTCGTTGAAGATGCGCAAGAGTTTGGTTGGATAGCAGCAAAATGTCCGAATCTTCTTGTTACCAAAAATCCCCTCGCGATAGCTGCCCACTTGATGGCATCTCCCTTCGTCATTCATTTTGCGCAGCGATTTTTCTTTGTCCGTGCAAGGAATCGCGCCGCTCATTGTTTTGCAGCAATCATAGAGCTCTCCCACCATATGGTTGCAGCTGCATTGGCGCGCTTTTCCATTGAAGATAGGCTGATCTTCCGTGAGATCGAAAATTTTAGCCCCCTCGCCAAGCGGCATGTCGGACAGGCTTTTTAAAATGGCGAAAACTTTTGGGAAATCAGTGCTGTGATCATAGCTCGTATTAAATTCCCCATTGAGGCCGTAAATTTTTCTTTTCCCTTCGCGATACTCATGCTTGGATTGTGCAATCGAAGATCGGCCACAGTCGAATGTCTTTTTCCAGAGTAGACAGTCCCCCGACTCCTCATCCCGCTCTAAACACTCTTTGCGCACTAAGACGGCTCCTTGCGCACGAAACGGGGCGCAAGGAGAATTGTGGTCGGGAGCGCAGTGAAACACGACGCTTCTTTTCGTCGGAGAAAGAAGCCGCGCGGCCGACTTGCGGCAATGGGGATTTTGTTCATAGTTCGCATAGCCTTGCGGATCTTCGCTTTCCCAAATTTCTTGTTCTTCAAAATCCTCGGCGAGGATCTTCGTTTGAAAACGGTCGCAGGAAGGAACGTTGTCTTGGTGGTGAAAATGAGAGATGATTTCACCATAGTGTCTATGATAGTAAGTCGCGACGGAAGCCCCTTGCTTGACGAGAGGATCTTCATCGAACGATTTTTTGAGGGCGGCCGCTCTTTTTTCCGTTCTTCTCCGGATTGCTTCCTGGGTTGATCCTTTGATCCTCTCGGAACTTCTGTGTCCTTCGCAGAGCTTGATTGTTTTGGAGACGGAAACTGTTTTACGAGTCAGTGTTTGTAAAAATTCCTTTTCATAATCGCCGCTTTCTGCACAAGTGCGCAAAATTTCTTCTGTCTCTTTTTTTTCTTTTTCCGTTTCGACAATGCCCAGAATTTCCAACGGATTTTGCAGATATTCAGGATGAAAGGCGGCCTCGTCTCCGTCAAACCGCTCTCCTTTGGAGCGCTCCGCGACAAAGTCCACCCACTCCTTTTCCTCTTGCGTCCATTGTCCCGCGCGGGCGCGCGCATCCGCTTCTCGAAAGCTTTCCGGAGAGGCTTGAAGAGAAGAAAAGAGCCAACAAAAGAGCCAAATCATGGCGCCGTCTCCAACTCCTTCAACCGCTCTTCCCCTCTTCTTTGAAACTCTTCTAATTTAGCTCGTTTCTTCTTGGCCTTTTCGCTTGTTTTTCCAAAAAGCGATGCGAGGGGAGTTTTTACCACGTCCAAAAGATCGACGCAGCAGTGCATTTTTGTCCAAACGACGTAGGCGAAATCCTCGCCGTTCTGCGGAAAAATATGCCCTTGACTCCAAGTGCTGTCGCTTTCTCCCAGAGGATGGCAGTAATAGATTTTCCCCTCGCCGCCGCCTGCGTAAGCGTTATGAGACCCTTTATCGGGTCTGGGATAAATCATCTGCGTCTTATAATATGTTTTTTTGAGCGTTCGCGAACGTGTCTTGTGGCAAAAATTTTCGGTTTTAAAACCGGCTCCGATCCCCCATCCTTTGGGTAAGAAGTCGCTAGCGGAGTGAATTAAGCCAATCATACGGCATAGTAAAAGAGAACTCGCCTGGACGCCTCCAATGTGATGCGCGACATGGCCGCAAAAAGGATATAAAGGGCCTAAGCATCCTGCGCACCAGGGATAAGCATTGGTCGGCATCCGTTTGCGCGCCCGGTCGCAGTCTTGTTGGCATTGCGCCTGTAGATCGGGGCTTTTATATAAAAAGCGTACCGGATCGAGGAGCCAATGCCATTTAGAGCTTGGATCATTCCAAAAAGGAAAAAATTCGCTCAGAAAAAAGGGAATGGAAATTTCTTTATTGCGCAGGCAGGTAAATCCTGGAATGACCATCGCGATGCGCGCCAAAGGGTAGGCAAAGTAGTGGACATTGTAAAAACTGGTGCGCCCGGCGTCGCTATTTGCAATCCCTCCGCGCCTTCCATAACTCTCCGATCTTCCTTCCGTAGGAATGAAGGTCATGAATTTATAAGGCACCCGCGTTACTTCAACGATCGCTTGCGGTTCCCAAAATGCGACGGGAAGTCCTATGATTTTTTCTTTTTTGCAAATGCAAAACGGTTTGTACCAAGCCCTTTTCTTATATTGGACAAAGTCTCGATGTTCGGGAGTGAGGTTGCGTCCTTCAAAATGCAAAGGGAAAAAACAAGGCCACGACAAATCGGTGAGGAAGGAAAAAGAGTCGGACTCGGCGCGGAATCCGAAAGAGGCTGATAAAAGAAAGGCGAATAATTTTCGTTTCATAGCAATCGGAGGAGCTCCTTGGCTTTCTGAGCGGCATCTCCCCGTTCGGCCATTGTCTGCAGGGCGGCGTCTATGCGGATATTTCCGAAAACTAAGTCAAACCGTCCCTCTTCTTCAACAAGCAGCGCGGGAACGGCGTTGACGCCATAGCGCTCAAACGCTTCCGGATCGACGTCGATCGGGGCAAAGATTTGCTCTTCCCGCAGTTCTTCGATCTTAAAGATCAGTTCCTCAAAGGAATTTTCGGGAAATCCGCGAAGGACGAACCTTCCTCCCATGGCCTCAAGCTGCGTCGATAGATCGCGCCAGCTCTCAATCGGTACGGAAAAAGAAATGAATGCTGTGAGGCTTGGCTCCGGAGAAGAAAATTCATCGCCGCAAGAAGCACAGGACGCAAAAAGAGAATACAGCAGATGTTTCATAGAGCCATTTCCTCCACAAGGAGCCTGTTTTCCCGTTGAACGATTTTTGCAGGGACGTTTTTGACGCCGAAACGCTCGGTAAATAGCCCCCATTGATCGAAATACACTTCTCTATCTTCCAGACGGCTCAGCTCTATGGGGCTGCCTTTCACTAAGATCCAATAAAAATCGGCTTTCGGAAACGTTTTTGCCCAGGCGACCTGCTTAGGATCGGTGCCATCAAAGAGCAGCAGCCCTCCGGGGATGTCCAATGCGTCGAGGGGATTGTAGGTCTGCCCTTCATGGATGAAGGACGGATCGTAAAAATAGGCGCGGTCTACAGAGGCTTTTTGTACATTTTCCACGGGGGTGGGATGCTGCACATACTCTTGCAGAGCCTCGGCGTGCGCCCGATGCAGATCGAGCGCTTTCTCAGCGTGCGTCTTCATTTCCGCGATGGGGTTGGCCTCCTCAATAGGAAAGGTGAGACCGGAAACTGTGACCATAGCTAAAATCATAGAGGCCCCTTCAGGGCATCGATCGCCTCGCCAACCGTTTTTCCTTCTTTCAATTTTTTTTGAAAAAGAACCTTATGTTCTAAGAGCCATTCCATCGCCTCTTCCAGAGCGATCCCTCTTTCTTTAAGGGAAGCGATCGCCTGGAACTCTTCGGCCTGAGTCGAATAGAGGAGGGCGGAAAAGGGATCGAGTTTTAATTGGCCGACAGCGGAAGCGCCGCTGCCTTTATGATATAGAAAGAGTTCTGAATATTTTCCCCCTTCGATACGTAGAGAGTTGAGGGCGGTCTCTTTATATTCGCTCATAGGAATTAAGTTTTCTTTTTTGAGAGTATTGATCGATTCGCTATCTTTTCCGAGGCAAACGAGCCAATTTGAATTTTGGAAAGCGGCTTTAGCCCCGGCCGAACGCTCAAAATCCTTGATGCTTTGCGTGCCGACGACGAGAGCTCCATTGTATTTACGCAGCCGGCGCGCCAAGCTTTCAATGAATCCTTCCATTTGCGGACTTTTGAGAAGATCCCACGCCTCGTCAATACAGATCATGCAGCGCCGTTTCCGGTCTCCCATGAAAATTTGATTGGAGATGGCCAAGGTGAAAATTTGGAGGACGACGGCTTGCAGATCGGCTATGTTTTTGAGCTCTTCTGTTTCAATGACCACCACGTCCTGCGAGAAGTCGATCGGCCGAGATCCATAAAAATAGTGAGCGAATGCGCCACGCGTACTATATTTTTTCAATCCTTCTTTCACGCTTTCTGCGGCTCCGATCATGAGTTCAGAATGGAAGTGCGTATTTTCGATCAACTCGATGATTGTGTCGATCGTTGCGCCGGCTCCCTTTTTTTCCCAAGCGGCTTTGACGAGGCTGCCCAGGATATCCGCTCTTTCTTTATCGATTTTTTGCATAGGCATCGCCATCGTGGTAATGATGGAAGAGACCATTTCCAGTCCCG
>CAZZLR010000009.1:0-12814 GCA_964655045.1 uncultured bacterium
GTGGGGGGGACGTCGGAAGACATTGCCCTGCAAGCCAAAGAAATCCTCGAGCTAAAAAAAATCACAGGGTCCCTGATGTCCCGTTTTACGGGGCAATCCGTGGAAAAAGTCCATGAGGATTCAGAGCGCGATTTCTACATGAACCCTGAATCGGCTCTCAAGTATGGAATCATCGATCATATTGCAAAACCGCAAACCTTGCCTACAGGCGCAGAGAGAAAAAACGCATGAGTAAGAAAAACGCCCCCCCTCCCTTTTGTTCTTTTTGCGGGCGAACGGAGGATCTTGTCGAAAAACTCATCTCGGGGCCCGATGTGTATATTTGCGACAAATGCATCACCCTGTGCAATGACATCCTCGATAAAAAGCCTTCCTCTTCTTCCGCGGAAGCTCCCCGTCCGTCCGGCAAAGAGTTTCATTTATTGAAGCCGAAGGAAATCAAGGCGCATCTGGATGAATACATCATTGGACAAGATACGGTAAAACGCACCATCGCCGTGGCGGTTTATAATCATTATAAGCGGATTCGCGCATTGAGCAAGACCTGCGATGTAGAGTACAGCAAATCGAATGTCTTGCTCATAGGACCTACCGGTTCCGGAAAGACTCTCATTGCGAGGACACTGGCGATGATTCTCGATGTTCCTTTTGCGATTTCCGACGCGACGACGCTGACGGAGGCTGGCTACGTGGGAGAGGATGTGGAAAATATCATTCTTCGTTTAGTGCAAGCGGCCGATTATGATGTAGAAAAAGCGGAAAGAGGCATTATTTACGTCGATGAGATCGATAAGATTCGCAAAACTTCTTCCAATGTTTCCATTACGCGCGACGTCTCTGGAGAAGGGGTGCAGCAGTCTTTGTTGAAAATCGTCGAAGGAACCGTGGCCAACGTTCCTCCGAAAGGAGGAAGAAAGCATCCCAATCAAGAGTATATTAAAGTCAACACGCAAAATATTTTATTCATTGTAGGGGGCGCCTTTGTCCATCTCGATAAGATCATTGCAAAGCGTTTAGGCAAAAGCACGATTGGTTTTGAGGCCAATACAAAAAAAGCCGTCGACACTCATGAGACGAGCTATCTTCTTTCCAAGGTAGAGCCTGAGGATTTAATTTCTTTCGGTATGATCCCTGAATTTGTCGGCCGGTTCAACGGTATCGCAAGCTGCAATGAACTCACGGTAGAAGATCTCGTACAGATCCTCACGCAGCCGAAAAACGCGATCATTAAACAGTATACAGCTCTTTTTGCGGAAGAAAATGTAAAACTGGAATTTACGGAAGCAGCTCTTCAAGCGATGGCGCAAAAAGCGAAAGAAACTGGGACAGGAGCGAGAGCTTTGCGGATGATCGCGGAAGAGATTTTGCGCGATTTGATGTTTGAGGTTCCTTCAGATCCTCAAATACGAGAAATTCTCGTAGAGGCTCCCTGCATCACTGAAGGAGCCCCTCCGAAAATCATGCGCAGGGAGTGAGCGCTTGTTATACCAAGATTTATTGATTGCTTTTGGTATTATTTTCCAACTTGCGCGTAGGCCGCTGCATCATTATCGGCCTTACCCTTCGCATCGCTTGCGGAAGATTGCGCCGTATTAATAGTCTGAGCAATCGATTGGTTCAATGTCTGCTGCACATCTAAGACCGCTTTGGACTTTGCTCCTTCGCTTTGAGGAACGGCAGAGGCCGTTTTTGCAGAGCCTTGCGCGACAGAGCCTCCCATATTATTGAACATATCGCTATAGCGGACATGAGTGCTGTGCGTATCGCGGTAATGTTGGATCTCTTTTTCGACTTCTCCTCTCACTGCCGTACTATTTGCCTTCACCTTTTTCAACATTTCAGGATCCAGCTTTAAATGCTCTTGCAGGGTTTGCTTATGAATCCCCTGACTATTTGTCGTCATGAAGTCCCGCATTGCCTGACGATCTTCCGCAAGCTCTTCAAATCGTTTTCGCAGCCATTGACTTTCTTCATTTCTCAGTCTTTCTGTCAGAACTATTCCTTCCTCTTTTTTCCCAATTAACTCCTGGTCTATTTCAATATGTCGGAACTGCCCCGTATCGGAACACGCTTTTTCTAAATTCAATGCTTCAATCTCTTCATCGACTTCTTCTATCTTCGCTTTTGTAACTTGAATTTTTTCCTGCAATTGTTTTGCACTGAGGCCGGACAAGTCCTCTTCCCCTTCGTTCATAATGAGCTCGGCGTCGCTGGGCTGATTGAGAGCTGTTTCAAAGGAATCGTGATTTTTCACTTGGTTTTCTAAATCCCCTGTCCCCATCTTATAGGCAGAAATACCCACTCCCACCAGAGCCAAAGTCCCTATCCCCGCCGCGCACAAATAACCCAACGCTTCTGTTTTTGTCGCCTCCGACTGAGAGTCTGCGCTCTGGAACGCGTAATCAAGCTGCATTTTCAACAACCCTTCGCCGCCGTCCGTACCGCCATAGGCTGCCGCCATCTTTTTCGTATATTCAAGCCACGCCTGCATTTGCTGCTGGTCAAGCTTCATCATTTCGAGCATTGCCAGGTAGTAGAGCCCCATCAAGCTCGGATAAGTTTGGCTATTTTGGTCTGAATTCTTAACGTTTTCATTATTTACCGATGTTACTGTATTCATAATAATCCCCTTATAATTAAACGGCTAATTCACCTAAGACGCGGATGCCGCGATTTGCGCCATCCATTAAATGTCCCGAAAGAGAGCGGGTGCTTGCCCGATCCCTTGCAATATCCTGCGTCTCATTTTGACGGCTGGCGCTGATATTTTTTTGCAGCTGTTCTAAAAACTGATGCAAAAAGTCTGCAATCGCCGATTCATCGAGAATCGCACGGGTTACATCCCCTTGTCTTGAATAAGTTTGCCCTTGGCTTATATCTAAGCCCACAGAGCTTCCCATCCCCCCGATCTGAGAAACTGTAGCAAGACGGTTGATGAGGGACATCGAGCCGCGCAAGCTCAGGCCGCCTCCGCTCAAAAGCATCGCCAGCATTTGCAAGATCGATTGTAAAAGGCTGCAAAGGATAGCTATATCAGGAGAGAGATGCTCATCTTTGCTTTTCTTTTCTATGATTTTCGCAAGGTCGCTCAATATATTTGTATTGCCCAGGGCATAGACTCCAAAACTGGTGAAGCGTAGCGCGCTGCGGCGGCTGGCAAATTGACCTATGGAATCGAGTTTAGAGATCTCTCCCTCATCGATCCCCAATACCGCGCCTGCGGCGTTATTTGCGCACCGTTCTATAATAGCAGCGGCGTTTTGCTGCAGTTCCGCAACAGTCCTATTCGAAGCCTCTTGCAACACTTTTTCCGCCGCCTCTTTTCCGGCAGCGAGCGCCGCTTTTTTAGCGCCTAGAGTCACCCCTCCCGAAACCCAATTCCAGATCGATTGTTCCATGAAGGCGAGATAGGCTTTTTTAGCCGCAGAATGCGCCGCTTGACGCACGGATGTTTCTAACAGTGTTTTGGCCTCGTTTAGCGCTTCTTGCGAAAAGCCTTCTCCGACCGTGTTGCGACACAGAGTTTTAGCTCCGTTCTCTATCTCTTCTGCCATCTCACGCACTGCTATTTCTTCTACTTCCTTCGCCGATTGTTCCGCCAACGCCTGCACGAGCGCGTCCCCCGCGGCAGAAAGCCCGCCGGTCAAAGCCAGTTCCGCAAGCGCATAGATCGCCTCGCCTCCGATTTGGCTGCCGATTTTATCGCCGATCATTTGCCCGATGCTTTCTTTCATGATGCCCGCGTCCTGCAGCTGGTTCATAATAAAGTCGGCCGATAGGAGCAGTAAGAACACAGCGCTTGGACACAATAGAACCATCACGGCGAACATGATAATTTGCACAACCTGCATAATCTTTTTCGTGATAGCCGACTCTTTAGCGAGCTCTACCTGAATTTTTTGATTCGCTTGGAGATCGTCAATATTCATTTGCGAAACATCCAAAGCCGCCTTGGACATTTTTTGCTCATTGCCTGCCTTAGACGCTTCCGATTGCGCCTTGACAAGACCTAAGATCCCCAATACATACATCAACAATGCCAGCACTTGCGTTTGCTTTTCTTTTAAGGAAAGCTTTGGATCTTGCATGATTTTTTCAATTTTGCGAGACAGATCCTCGAGCATAACCTGCAACTGGAGCATTCCTGGATCTACGCCTGCCGAACCCGCGAGATCCTCCAATGCGTTTCCAATCAAATTCTGCATCGCAGACAGGCTGTTCATCAAAGCCTCATCGCTCTTTTGTTTTGAAAAACCGCCGCAAAAAATATCCTGCCAAATGTTGTAGCTATGCGCATCGACATTCGCTTGATTGAATTCCGCATGATCTTTTTGCAAGTCTTCCATCATTTGGTTTTCTAGGTTCCCAACGATTTGTTGCACAGAGCCGCTCAGTTCCTGAATTTTGGCAACATAGGCTTCGACCTGTTCCGGAGAAAGCTTTCCTTCTTTATCATTGGATAAGATCGCTTGATATCGATCGAGTTCGATTTGCTGAGAAATCGCTTTCTCTACCTGTTGGATATAGTTTTTGAGATCTTTCTGTTCTTCTTTATCTTTCCCGTTGGAATTAAGACTGGACCTCACAAGGAGAAGCAGGGTATTGACCAGCGCGCCCAAGTTCGGATCGAGTTTCGTAATATCGTCTCTCGTATTGTTAATATCCGCCTGATCGTAAGAAACCATCGATTGGTCCATTTCAAGTATGTTTTGGTACTCTTCCAACTCCGATTCCACCGCCGGGTTCACAGAAGCGATGGAAGAAAGCATACTGATATATTGCGCCATTTCCTGTTCGTTTCGTTCAAGATTTTCAATCGACTGCTCATCTTGTTTTATTCTTTGAATATCATTTTCAATTTTATCAAATTGGCTATCAATAGAATTGATATACTGATTCAAAGATTGCTCTACCGAGGGGGTATCCGATTTAATATCCATAACTCATCTCCTCACTGATTTTTAAACGAATGATTGTCCTAATAACTGAGCAATATTGCTATAAGGTTCGCCAAAAGCCGAAGCCAAATCTCTCAGCGTGCTAGGCACCCCGCTAGTCGTCTGCAGCTGGCTGCTTTCCGCGCGCGCTTCCGTAGATCCGGGCTGTTCTTCCGCCTGCGCTTTAGAGCTGAGGAAGGAGTTGGTCGCATTTAAAGCCGCCATCACCTGGGAGTTCGTCGACGTAGGATCGTTCCAGGCCGCCTGTCCGGCCAAAGAAAACAGCGTAGCCATAAAAGCTTCGGAAAGTTCATTCGTATATCGGGAATCCCTGCTAGAAACCTGCTGTACAAGATTCCACATATCTTCCTGGGATTGTTGGGAGTGGGGGGAGTCTTGCTGCACCTTATTGACCATGCCGCACAAATCCCAAATCGCCTGGTCTGCATTCGGGTCTACAGGCGTCCACTTATTTTGACTTGGATCGTATTTCAGCAAAGGATTTGACACCTGCGTATCCGTCAAGGCAGCGTTGGAATTTGTCCAAAGATTCAACGTATTGGTTTCCGCTTGCAAAGACGCAAGCTGCACTTTCGTCAAAAGCCCCTGCGTAACCTGGGCTAAAAAGCTATATACATTTCCTATTTTCGTCATAGATTGATTCCTCAATATTAATAATTTGCTTTTAACGCAGAGCTTGCGGCTCTTAATAATTGCACAATAGGGTCTTCGATAGAGTATAAGTTATCGCTTGCATCCCCTTCTTGCTGCAGCCTCACTTTGCCGGACTGGATCAAGTTGTCCAAAGATCCCAGCTCATTATTCATAGAGGCTTCATCCACCTGATATTGCTGATAGTCCGCCGCCGCTTTTGCAGGATAAGAAGGGTCTTGAGGATTCGCCGCCGCCTGCGCACTGGCTGCCACATACATTTCCTCGTCCCGAGTCAGTTGCGCGGAGAATGCCTCGTTTTTCTTCAGATAAGCCATCGTATCCATCAACATATCACCGGAGGTATTGAGCTGCGTCGCATAGACATCGCTTCCTGCGAGCGTTGCGATCGCTTCTCCAATTACTTGAATTCCACTCGGCATCCCCTCTTCTCCCTTGTTAATATTTTATCATATTTTTATTAAAAAATCAACAATATTTTTTACCCTCTCGCAGAGGCTTGGATCGATTGCGTAATGACGGAAGAGACCGCCTGCATCATCGCTTTATCAAACGATTGGATCGTTTGCATGAGTTTCGATTGATTTTGAACCATGACCTGCGTGGCGCTCTGGCTCGCATTGGTGGCCGCATTGGCCTGGTTAAAGTTATCCGACAGAACCTTAGCGGCTTCCGTTGCCCCTTTTGGGTCTCCTGGCTTAGCCAGGTCATCCGCCATTTCTTGATAGCTCGAAATATGCGTCTCATCGACGTCCACAGAGAAGTGATAAGAGCCGCCGCTCGGCGGTCCATATAGATTATTGCACGAATCGTATGGGTCGTTGATATCGGCGCGCATCGCCTTAAGGTTGTCGAAAATACTACACTGCGCGTTGGGATCGGTCGTTCCCAAGGCCTGTCGGATGCTCGCTCCAATAGAGCCCCCCGTTCCCGAAGAAGAGGCGTCAATCGTCGAAAGAACCTTGGAAAGCGCCCAAGCCACATCTCCCACAGTCGCTGTGGAATTCGCTCCTGTCGCCGATTGGATATCGCTCAAACATTTATTCACATCCCCTTGAATCTTAAGGTTATAACCGTTAATTTCCTGCTGACCGTCCATTTCGGCAAAACCGTTGCCGGAAATCAACGCCATCAAGGCGTAGAAAAGCTGCTCCGGATCTTTGTATTTTTGCACAAGATCTTTATATTCATCGAGATAAGCCTGTTTTAACTGGGCCTCCGCCGCGATTGCGTCTTGATACGCTTGCGCGTCATCAATCATGTTTTGATAATCTGGATCACAATTAGGAACAGAGCTGCTCATGTTATACCCTCACGTTTTTTTGATGTCTAAATTTTTTAGATAAGGAGCGTCCCGGCTCTACTTCGCAGCTCGGAATAAAGTCCTTACGAGCCTCGATCTGCTTGCGCAGAGCCTCGAGATTAATTCCATGGTAAAGGGCTGCGCGGGCAAAAGACTGCATAAACTGTCTGTGGGCTTTCGCGAGCCTTTCTTTATGTTCTTCTCCGTTCTCAGGCAAAACCGACGCGTTGCGCAGATCGATCCAGGCTTCGAAGTCGGCGACAAACTGTCTCGTTTCATCGCCGGCCGCCTCTTTTTTCGCCTTTTCTATCATCTGTTTTAAGTTTTCTTCTTCCATTTTTCACCGGCCTTAATTTGCCTTATATCGTAATTATAACATATTTTAATTAATTTTACAAGAAAAAAATCAAATCTTTACAAATATATCCTCATATGATAGAATCCTTAGAAAGAGGAGATTTTCATGATACCTAACGACATCAAGATCAACGAGCTTCCGGAACAAAACAACGATCTTAACATTAAGGACATAAATCCTTCAGAAAAATGGCATCTCCGCTCTAGTTATGGCGCCTCTTCTGTTGCTTTAAAATGGAAAAACAACCCCAAGAGCCAGCTCCTAGAGCAGAAGATTGAGATAGTACGTACACAAATAAAAGGTCATCTCAACGAAAAAGGCGTAGAGAATCCTCAAGATTTGAAGATCAACTTTAATCGACAAACAGTTTTTTATAAGACCGAAGATGACAAACTCCATTCTTTTTCCCACTATGACTTGGATGAAACAAGTGGTTTGATACCATTGATGAAAGAGGTGCGCGCCCTTTCCTTAGAACTGTTTCATATGACGACAAATCCTGAAAATCCTTCTCCGTTCATTGGCGATCCGAATGCAAAAACCTCTGCTGAAATGCAGTATCTTCAAGAAACGTTGAAAAAAGATCCCGAACGATTTTTTACAAACCACCATTTTGATCGTTTATTTCCCGAAAAAATAGGGAAAGACGACGAGCGGCTCCACGCAGAACAATCGATTCGCACAACGATGCGCCTCATCGAGACTTTGAAGTGCAAAGCGAAAGAGACGCTGCAAACGCTCCAAACCACAAAGATTACAGAGGATCTGAAAGATGGAGACAACAAGGTGATAAAAACAAAATACCAGCAAGAACAAACGCGTCTTTCGGATATAGAGAATCTGAATAAATATATCGCAATGCTTGAAGAGATTAATTATTACTCTCTCTTTGCCGCAATTGGAGTTTTTGGATCGGATCCCGAGAATATTCCTCTCGACGATCATGCGTCGATCGCAAAGGCAAATGAGGTTCGGGAAAAAACCTATCAAACTTTGAGAAATCACGCGCTTCCCGAAAAAACATGGCTAGAAATGATTTATGATCCTGAAGATCGCACCCATTTGAAAAAAAGGTTCCCGCACCTTGCCTCCGATGCGCATGAAGTGGGCGGCCTGCTCTTAGAAAGCCACAAAGCGTACCATTTGGATCAAGAGCTGCATCCTAGCCTCCCTAAAACGCCTTCCATCACAGGACACATCGCACGCCATGCAATGAAAAAAATCCGCATACAACCCCTAGAAGAGGAACATCGCAAGATCCAAGACCATCACACACGGTTAACCGAGGCTCTTTCTCAATATCAATCAGCCCTGAAAGATAAAAAGATGACGGTAGGCAAGCTGGAAGAATTAGTAAAGGATGCTGAGGGATCAAGAATGAATTCTGAAGCAGAACCTACAAGAAAAGAGATAGAAAAACTAAACAAAGAAATAGTTGAAATTGAAAAAGAAATAAAAGAAATAAAAACAAAAATAAATGAGATTAAACTCCCCCTCACGAATGCCCAAGAGAAACTGGATAGAGCGCAAGACATAGCGGATCCTACAAAACCTTGGAACCACTTAAAACACCTCGGCCTTTCTTTCAGCGAAGAAACGCACACGCAGTTGTAAAATCTTTATCCCAAAAGAAACGAATAATGTCATATTTCAGCTGCGTCAAAGCGTCGAAAATCGATGATCGCAATATGGTATTGTATTGACTTAATACTATGCCATTTACGATCGTCGATTTATCGGCAGCTTTCACGCAGCTGAAATATGACATTATTTATTTCTTTTAGTATTAGGTCTTTTTTCGGGGGAATCGGTATATAGTGCATTATGCACAAAGAGCCCCTCCCTCCTTTGCCGCAGCGCATTGGATCTTATGAAGTAGAAAAATTGCTCAATCGCGGCGGAACAAGCCTGGTTTATCTTGCCAAAGACCCTGAGCTCCACAAACAGATCGTCATCAAGGTGATCTCCCCCCGATTTTTGAAAAGCAAAGAGATGGTTTCCCGTCTTTTCAGGGAGGCTAATATCTTAAAGCTTTCTACCCATCCCAATATCATCCCTCTTCTCAATGCCGGAGAATGGGAGGGATCTCTATTTATTGCCATGGACTACATCCCGTCTATCTCTTTGCGCAAATTCATTCTCACGCAAAAGTTTTCCAGACAACGCGCCCTAGAGATTCTTTTGCAAATCGCCTATGGCGTCGCTCATCTCCACGGCCACGGCATTGTGCATCGCGACCTGAAGCCGGAAAACATTCTGATCACGGAATCAGGCGATGTTAAGTTAATTGACTTTGGTATAGCGCAGTTCGCCGAAGCTCCCGGATTCCTGGAACAAACCCAGTTTAGAAAAAAAAGGGTGGGAACCCCCAGCTATATGAGCCCGGAACAAGGGGAATCTCCCGAAACAACCTCTTACGCTTCCGATATTTTTTCCCTCGGCCTCATCGCTTCAGAGCTTTTTTTAAACAAACTCAATTACGGCGTCCTCCACATTTCCTCCCTTCCCAAAGAGTTTCGAAACATTGTCGCCAAAGCGGTTCAAATCGACCCCGCGCAGCGCTATAGCGATATCATCGATTTTATTGCCGACGTAACGGCCTATAAGAAAAAAACTCTGGAACAGGAAGAAAATTTACCGCCAAGCGACGCAGCGGAATGGCTCGCTTCTCTGCGCGCTCTATCCTCCCCTTTATCCCTTTCCCAATGGAGCCAAGCGCAAATTGGCGCAGCCCGCGTCCCTTCCTGCAATGGCATTCTCCATTTTTTTTCCAAAGACCCCACAAAATGGGGGTGCCTTTTCCTAGCGCCGAAAACGCTCTCATCCGCCTCGCTTCTCTCCTTGGCGCAGCTCAAAGGAGCTGTTTTGGCGATAGAACTCGAAACGCCGGATTTAACGCCCTCCCGCCTCTTGCAGCGCCTCAATCAAATCCTCTTCCTCGAGAACGCTTTTTCCTGCAAAGCGGCCTGTCTTCTTCTCAATAGCGAAAAAAGCCTGCTCTCCTTTGCCTCTTGCCAAGGAGGGGCTCTTCGTTATTCCACACAAGGAGATCGTCAAGGAAAAATGTTAGAGACCCCTAATCCTGCTCTCGGAGAAGAAAAGTTTTTAGAATGTTTAGAGGTGGAAGAAAATTGGGATCTGGGAAGCTTGCTTCTATTTTCCAAACATCCGATCGTTTCCCTTCCGACGAACCTGGAGCGGCTCGCCCCTCAGCCCCTTGCAGAACATCTACTGCAACAACACCCCGAAAAAGAAACGATCGTGGCCATCACTCGCTAAAATAGAGCGCGACACCCTCGGCCGTCGGTTGCATCGCTTTCTTTCCATGCTTCCAATTCGCAGGACATACCTCTCCATGCTTTTCATGAAAAATGAGCGCATCGAGCATCCGCAACGCTTCTTCGACCGATCTTCCTAAAGGAAGATCATTGACCACTTGATGGCGTACAATCCCCTCTTTATCGATCAAAAAAAGAGCGCGGTACGCCACAGACGCTTCTTCTTTCAAAACGTGAAAACTTTTGGCAATCGTCTGTCCCAAGTCGGAGACCAACGGATAGCAAACGCCCTGAATCCCCCCTTGCGCTTTTGGAGTAGAGAGCCACGCCAAATGAGAAAAACAACTATCGACAGAACATCCCACCACCTGGGCGCCCCTCTGACGAAACGCTTCTAAATGCTCTTGAAACGCATGAAGCTCCGTCGGACAGACGAAGGTAAAATCCAAAGGATAAAAGAAAAAAAGAACATATTGGCCTGCGAAATCAGCCAATGAAAACGCGTTGCAAATTTTTTGATCTACTACTGCTTGCGCCGTAAACACGGGCGCTTTTTTTCCTACAAACGTCATAATTTGCTCCTTTGTGTAAAACTAGCCATCCAAGATTCCGCGCCGATCGTTGTTCTTTCCCCATGGCCGGGAAAAACGCGAGTCTCTGCGGGAAGTTGTAATAATTTTTTTAATGAACTGCCCATTTTTTGGGGCTCTCCTGTTGGAAGATCCAGCCTTCCATAACTCCCATGAAAAAGAGTATCTCCTGAGAAAAGGGTTTTCTCCGATCGGATATAAAAACACACGCTCCCCGGAGAATGCCCAGGAGTATGGATGACCTCAAGCTCTAGAGATCCTACGGATATTGTTTCTCCCTCTTCTAGAAATCGATCCACACGGGCGGAGGGGATAGGGAAGAGAATAGGAAGGCCGTCTGCTCCCGGCGATTTCACATTGGCGGCGTCTTTTTGATGAACGTACAATAAGGCATGCGTTTGCTCCTGCAAACACTTCGCATCAGCAAAGTGATCCCAATGAGAATGAGTCAAAAGAATCTTTTCAATCACTAGCTTCCGCGCTTTTGCCTCCCGAAGGATCTTCGCCGTAGACTCCAAGGCAGGATCAATGACAATCGCAGAGCCCCCTGTTTCGGGGGCAATGAGAAACGCATTCGTCTCAAGAGGAGGAGAAGGAAATACGCAAACGATCATAATTGCACCAGAGAGGACTCGAACCTCCGACCCCCTGGTTCGTAGCCAGGTGCTCTATCCACTGAGCTACCAGTGCATGGTCTGCCATTATGGCGCGCTCTTGTTTAAAAATCAAGTTTTTTGAAAAAACCGTTTCCAAAAGGGAACCGTTTTCTGCCCGGCAAACCGAATCACATCCGATGCCGTCAAACGCACTACGTTGCTTCCATCCCCCTGGTTCCCCGAAAACGTCAAATCAAAAGTATGGTCCACGGTGTCAAAGGAGTATCCATGAACAAAGTCCACACCTTGAAAGGGCCTTTCAAATTCTCTTTCCACCAAGGATTCCCAATCTCGATCTTTCCGATGACTCCAGCAGCGCACCTTCTTGAGCATTTCCTCTCGAGTGCGCACCCAGCTGAAGTGATGAAACAAAGGGGTTCCATCGCAGCCCATGGCAAAACGCCGTTTTTTTCCTTGAACCCCCTCGTACAGGGCGGAGCGTTCCCCATCGTGGAGCAACAGGTTGGCTGTAAGGGCTTTTCTTTGAATGGCGACAATGGAATCCTCAACCATTTTAGCACGCAAAGAAGGATCTCGAAAATACCAATAGTTAGACAAGCGAACCGCCTCGTGATCGGCAAAACCTCCTTGTTCCAGCCATGCGCGCACGCGAGCGCCATCGGCTACCTCGTCGGCGTCGAGAAAAAACACCAAATCAACCTCCCTTTCTAGGAAAGAAGCGCCGATCAGGCGCGAGAGGCTATGCCAAAAGGCTTCAGGACGCACCGCTTTAAAAAGATAAGGGGGAATTTGGTCAGGGATAAAAGGGTATTCGATGAAAAGGCAAGTTGGAAACGCTCCATAGAGCCGCTCTAAAAGATTCCGATCTTCCGGAGTTCCGTCAAAAAAATGGCTTGCAATGGGAACCGGAATATGGCGGGAAAATTGGAGCGCTTGGCGTAATACCTCCCCGATAAATCGAATCTCATTGGTACAAAAATTAACAACTGTGCCCGCGCGCCAACTCATAATCTTTTCGAGATTATACCAAAAGCGACAAATACTGTCATATTTGTCGCT
>CAZZLR010000010.1:0-12561 GCA_964655045.1 uncultured bacterium
TATGGCGATAGAGCCGGGATGAATCTTGAGGAGAGAACAGTAAGAGGCGATCCATTTCTTTGCATCCTCTCTCAGATCCTTCACCCTCGCTGACGCCTCTTTGGCGATCTGCTGCGCGTCTGCGCTGCTTAAAGGCGCGCGCAGGGATTGCGAATAATACAAGATCGTGGGCAAAATATTATAAAAGGTTGCAATCAAGCAAAGACAGATTAAAAAAAATTGACGCCTGCGTTGTTTTCCCATAAGAACTCCCTAGCAAAAAAAGAGCATATCGATTTAAAGCGATCTTGTCTATACTGTTCCCAATGAAAAAAAAACGTCCCTTTTTCCTTCTCGAAATCCTAGTGGGTCTTGCCTTAATCTCTATGCTCTTTGTTCTCCTTTTTTCGGCTCTCCGCCAAAATCTTTCTTGGAATGAAAAAATAGAACCCGTCAGACGACGCCTTTTAGAAAGGCAGATTTGTTCCGCACGTTTGCAAGATTTTTTTTTATCCGTTAGGAAAGGATCTCTTTATACGTGGGAACAGCCCGATGAAGCCGCGTCCCGTCTGATTGCCGTCATCGATCATGGCTTAGATCCCGATCCCCTCTTCAGCGGCCCTGTGCTTGCTCAGATTTATCTTGATGGCGACCGAACGCTTAAGCTCGCTTTATGGCCCTTGCATACCAAGACAAAACAAAAACCCTGGCGCACCGAGACGCTGATGACGGATGTAGAGGGGATTCGGTGGAGTTTTCTGCATAGGAATTTGATAGAAAAACAGAGTGTGGCCAAGGGATCTCAAGAGGAACCCCTTCTTATCCGTTTTTACATTCAGCAGGAAAAACAATCGCTTTCTTTCGCATTTTTCCCCATTTGTCCTGAGCAGATCGCTCTCTATCGAGGCGTCTCGTGAATATTTTAGGCATTGTTTCCACCCTCCTTGTTCTTTTATCTTTCGGAGCCCTTTTATCTTTTGAAAAACAAACCGGATCGGCACGTCTCCGTCCTTATTATCTTGGCCAAAAAGCAGCCTGTCGCGACCTTTTGAATCAGTGCGAAAGTAAATATTACGCTTCTATTCAACGAATCCAGTCTTCAGAAACAAAACAAGACGCGGACAAAAAACCTCTTTCCAAAAAGAAAAAAAGTCCCGAGATTCCCCCTTTCAATCCTTCCTGCGCGCGGCTCAACCTTTTTCCACTTTTGACGCGGGGCGCCCGCACCGAATCCTATCTGTATCAAGCCTCGCTGCAACTTCTGAAGACATGTTATGGAAAATCCCTTTTTCAGGGGAACGATCGAGAAGTTGAACGTTTTTTCACACAATTCCTACAGGCCGCCGCGCAGGCTCCGGAACTGTCCTTAGAGAAAATTTCCTTCCCTTCTCCGGAACTGCAACGACTCTATTACACCCTGCTTAAGGGGACAAAAAAACGGGACTTAGCTCAAGGCATAGGACTCGCCCCGTTGGCTGACTTTTTTAAAATCGACCCCTCTCCAGGCAAGATCTGTCTGCGCCACGCCCATCCCGACCTTTTAGCGGCTCTTTTCTGCCCCTCTAAAGCGGAACGATTGTATCGGGAAATCCATGCCTCCTGCCCTGAATCCATGGAACGGATTTGCATAAAACTACAAATCCCCCTACTGTATCTCGACTTGTTTCAAGATATTTCCGGAATCTGTAAGGAAAAAGAGACTTCTCTTCTAGGGGAAGATCCCGACACGGGCATTTCTTTAAGAAACAAGACTGCCATCCCCACACACGATTGATATTAGGGGGACGGGAGCGGTAGAAAAATCGTAAAAATACTGCCCATGCCGACTTCGGAAGAAACGGTGATGAATCCGTGATGTTTTTCTACAATCTCTTTCACAAGAGAAAGCCCCAATCCGACCCCTTTACTTTTGAAAGGCTGCGTTCTGTCCACTTTATAAAAACGATTGAAGATCGAAGGAAGAGCCTCCGGAGGGATTCCAATGCCCTCATCGTGCACCTCGATGAGGACGTGAGGAGCGCGTACGTGCATTGCGATGCGGAGCTTGGCTGGGGGCAAAGAATATTTAATCCCATTTTCCAAGAGATTGACAATCGCTAGATCCAAAAGCTGCGGATCAGCTCGCACCACGAGGCGCGGGGCAGTCCGAACCATGGCGATCTGCGCGTTCGGGTAGGCGCCCAGCACAAGATCTCGGCAATGAGACGCTATCTCGAATAGATCGGCCTCACGCAATTTTTCCTCGGAAAAATACTCCAGGTTCGAGAGCGCCAGTAGGCTTTGTACAAGATTTTCCAACCGCTTTGAAGTACGCGCTATCTTTTCTGAAATATCGCCCACAGTGCGGGGCGAAAGCTTGGGGTAAGCGCAAAGCGTCTCTGCAAATCCTTGAATAATCGTAATCGGCGTTCTCAACTCATGAGAAGCGTTGGCGATGAATTGTTTATCTCTTTCCAGGAGACTGTCTTGATCGCTTTTATCTTGAATGAACAAAAGAGCGCCGGAACATCCTTTCCAAGGCTTAACGCTCAAGTTTAAACAGATGCGGCTCTCGCGCCATGTATGGATGATCGGCTCGGAAGTGCGCAAGACATGCCGGATCATCTCCTGGCATCGCGCCACAACGCCTTCCGTCTCTAAGGAAGAAGAGGCAAAGGCGTCTTCCGGAGAAAGGTGCAGGATTTGACAGGCAGCCGAATTGGCAAAGACCATCGCGCCCGCCTTATCAAAGGCTAACACCCCCGTGTCCATAGACTCTAAAATTTCTTGGGATATCGCGCCGCTCCTAAGCATAAAAATTTTCCACGCCCCCCTCTACAACCGCAAAAGTATTCTCATAACGAACTCCCCCCACCCCGGGAAGATACAGGCCGGGCTCTATCGTAAACACCATGCCGCAAGAAAGGAGCATATCCCGATCCGCCCCGTCAAAACGGATGCCGGGAGGTTCGTGAACTTCAATGCCCACTCCATGACCCAGTCCATGGGAGAACAAGGATTCGACCCCTTCCTTTTGTAAAAATTCCCTCGCAATCCGGTCCAGTTCCCCGATCCTTACTCCCGGTTTTGCCATAGCTGCCGCCCGATCATGGGCTTGCTTGGCCAATGCATAGAATCTCAAGATTTCCGGATGCGGTTCTCCGAAAAAAAAAACCCGCGTCATATCTCCGCAATAATGATCGACAATAGCGCCTAAATCGAACAAAACCGTTTGATTTCTTTGCAAACGGGCACCGCTGGAACGGTGATGGGGATACGCGCTATTTTCTCCGAAGGCAATGATAGGAGGAAACGAAAGGCCCGATGCACCTCGGGTGCGGCAAAATGATTCGAATTCCCAGGCCAGTTCTTCTTCGGAGACGCCCTCCTTCAAACTAGAAAAGATCTTTTTGCAGCCGGCCATCGTCAAGGCCGCCGCTTTTTTCAGAGCCGCAATTTCCTCGGCGTCTTTATAGAGGCGTATCGAGCGCAGCGGCTGGGGAATCGGCGTCCACGCAATCCCCGGCGCGCTCCGCTGCAAGGCTCCTGCTGCTTCAACACTTGTAAAAAGGCTATCGAAACCCGCTGTTTTCGCTCCATCGATTTTTTCTGCAAGCGCTCCTTGCGCCGAAAGGGAAACCTCGAAAGGGATCTCTTTTTTTGCTTTCGCAATATAACGGCCGTCTACAAGGAGGGACGCCCCCTTCTTTTGACTCAAGATCAACCGCGCCAAAGAAAAATTTTGTCCTGTGAGGTAAAAGATATCGATAGGATTGTCGATGATTAACACATCGACCTGCAAAGAAGAAAGATGCCGAAGGGCTTTTTGCATCCTCATAAAGTCTCCAACATTTTCTTTAGTTTTTCAGAACTCATTTCCCCCCAGATTTTTTGTCCCCTAGGACAAAAAAGGGAGGCGCAGCATTTTGCCAGCTGCTGCCACAGGACCATGCCTTCCTCGAGAGAATATCTTTTTTTCGTTTGCAGCGCGCAGGCATGGACAGCCAGATCCAACCTTTTTTGCCGTTTCCATGCATCGAGGAATAAGAGAAAGCCTTCTCTTTCCATCAACGAGGGAATCGCATCGACGGCTCCCGTTGTCTCGCTCAACCGCCTGCATTCGATTCCCATGGAAGCTAAATCTTTCTCCGTTTCTTCTTCTAAAGGAATCTCTATAGGAAACAGCAAGTTTTGCAATGTAAAGGTCTTGTTTTGCAAAGATTCATATAGAACGCGCGCATGCGCTGCTTTTAAATCGACAATGAGCAATTGATCCGTTTGTACGATCAGATAGCCGGAGACAACTGCCAAAGGGCGCGCAGTCGGAGCTAGGGGAAGAAAAAGCGGTTCCATAGACGCCCGTTTTTCAAAAAAATCGGCAGAAACGGGGTCAAAGGAACAGACGGAAGGAGAAAAAGTAATTTCTTGGGATAAAGGGAATGGGCCCGGGGCGATCGCCGCAGAGACAGCCCCGCGAATAGAGCGGAAAATAGAGTCGCTCTCTGCAAAACGCACCTCTTTTTTCTGAGGATGTACGTTGACGTCCACGCTACAGGGGGGGATCGATAAATAAAGGACAAAGGAAGGATGGTCATTTTCTCCAATGGATGTTCCATACCCTGCTTTCACCGCTTTAGAAATAAGGGGAGACGAAACAAAACGGTTATTGACAAACACATATTGCCCTGTCCGATCTCTTCTCGACGCTTCGGGAGCGCTCATCGCAGCCCAGAAATGATCTCCGGAAACTTCATAATCCAAACCCTTCACAATCGCGGCAATTCTTTCCCCCTTTGTCTGTGGAGAAACGGAAAAGACATCCCTGCCGTCGGAAACAAGAGAAAATCCCGTATGAGGATGAGCCAAGGAAAGAGCCTCTAATAAACGAATCATCTGCAACCCATAGGAGCGCGCTGATTTTAAGAACTTTTTACGGGCAGGAACGTTAAAAAAAAGATCGCGTACAATCACGGTCGTTCCTCGGTTTCGAGCGCAAGGAGAAAGGGGGGAAACATCGCCTCCCGAAGAGGCGATGCGCGATCCTGTCATCCCTTCCGAGGTTTTGATTTCCAGGCGAGACACCGCAGCGATCGCGGCAAGAGCCTCCCCCCGAAACCCCATCGTCTGTAAAGAGAAAAGGTCGTTTTCCGTAACAATTTTTGAAGTAGCATGTCTTTCCAATGCTAAAGGAAGATCTTCCGGAGACATACCGAACCCGTCGTCTTCGATGCAAAGCAAGGAGACTCCCCCCTCTTCAATCCGAAGAGCGATCCGCGACGCCCCCGCATCCAAACTGTTTTCGATCAATTCCTTCGCAATGGAAATTGGACTTTCCACCACTTCGCCTGCCGCGATTTTATTGATCACGTCTTCTGAAAGACGTTTAATTTTCCGGTTCACTCTACTCAGTATACAGTATATCCGAAAAACAGGGTATACCCAAACAACCTGAAAAGTTGACAGCAGCTCTCGCCAGCTTTTCAGGTTGTTTGGGTATATTTCTCATATTTGGTATGATTTCAGTACAAAACCATGCGATCTCCCCGAATTCTTTTTTTCTTCCTCACGTGGATGCCCTGCGCGATCTTTGGGTGCTATATAGGCAATCCGGCCAACCCGGCAATTATGAACTCCGGTTTTTTTTCCGGCGGCTATCCTTTCATCAAGGGAACCAGCAGTTACCTCTATGACTATACGTCCAATAAACGTTATGTCGCGGAGACGCCGTCTCCGGGAATCAACCCAAGCGCTCTTTTTAAAGAATTCGGACTCCATTCTCAAATGGCCGGATTTTCTCTCATTCTCGTAGAACGCATGGAAATCTTTGGTTCCGCAGGGGGGGTCAAAGAACAGGCGAAAGGAACGAGCTACGTCTTGCCTTTGAAACAGTTTCAAAGCGATTATCAATTTGCCTGGAGCGCCGGATCGAAGGTTGTCTTGATTCAATGGGGAACCACGTACTTGAGCTGCGATTTCACATATTTTGCGATCCCCGAATCAGAAAAATCTTTTTTTAAATTCCTCAATCGATTCTCCCTCCCGATTGATTTTTCAAAACAATCTCTTTTTTTACGCGAGTGGCAATTCAGCGGAGCTCTTTCTTCCCGTTTTCTCTTTTTCACTCCTTACGCCGGAGCCGTCTATTTAAATTCGCATCTTCATGTGGCTGCGGGCCCCGAGGTCGGTCCAATCAACTATCGTAACCGATATACGTTAGGATGGTTCTTTGGGTTTACAGTTTCAATCACCGGGAAATTCCATTTGAACTTTGAAAAAAGAGTGCGCGATGAAATAGGTCTCTCTTTTTCGACAATTGCGGTATTCTAAGAATCATGGACGAACATCCCGAAGCGCTATCAATCGTGCAAACATTAACCGATGCTGGGTTTAGCGCCTACTATGCAGGAGGCTGGGTGAGGGACTTTTTACTCGGCCTCCCCTCGGATGATATCGATATCGCAACGAGCGCGCCTCCGGAAGCGGTGCAGGCTCTTTTCCCCCGCACGGTTCCGATAGGGATCTCTTTTGGCATTATCCTGGTTGTGATTGGGGAGAAACAATATGAAGTAGCCAGCTTCCGCCAAGACTTCGATTATAAAGATGGACGGCGTCCTTCGCGCATCTTATTTTGCAGCGCGCAAGAAGACGCGCGGCGGCGCGACTTCACGATCAATGGCCTTTTTTACGATCCTCTTCAGGGGAAAGTCCTCGATTTTGTAGGAGGGCGAGAAGATCTCAAGAAAAAGATCATTCGCGCTATTGGCGATCCCCATGAAAGGATTCGGGAAGATCGGCTGAGGATGATCCGCGCCGTGCGTCTTTCCTGCCGTTTTGGTTTTCCCATCGAACCGGCAACGCGCGCAGCGATTTCCTCCCATGCCAAGGAACTCATGGCTGCCGTCGCTGTCGAACGGATTTGTCAGGAACTGGAAAAAGGGCGCAGGACGGGCAAATTATCCGCCATGCTTCTTCTTTTGCACGAGCTGGGTCTTCTGGCAGCGATTTTCCCTTCCTTGAACGCAGTGGATGCCGAAATCCTGCGCGCGCGTCTCGCTCCTTTAGATCATTATCCGATACAAGCGCCTCTGATCGCTTTTCTCCTCCCTCTCTTTCCCCATGAAAATATTGAAGAGCAACTAGCTCTTTGCAACCGGCTCAAACGTCCGGCCTCCGAACGCGATTTCGTTCTTTTTCTCCACCGTGCGCGCACTTTATGCCAAGAGGAACTAAGCCCGTCTCTGGCGCAATGGGCGCTTCTTTACGCCGACCCTCTTTGGCCGCTCGCCCTGCAAATTTTCAATACGCAAAATGCGCATAAAGCCAGAATGGAGTACTTAGCGCGATCGATTGCGGCGATTCAAAATCGGACGCCTACGGTATCGGCAGCCGACCTTCTGCGAGAGGGCGTCGTTCCAGGAAAAGGCATGGGAGAGCTTCTAGCGGAAGCGTTTACGATTTCAGTGAATGAACAAATTTTTGATCCGGCGCAGATTCTTCAAAGACTCAAACAATCCGCTCTCTGGCCAAAGCATCCCCCTCTTTAAAGGGGGACTCCGCCTGAGGCGTAATACCAAAAGAAACAAATAATGTCCTATTTGTTTCTTTTGGTATAACTTTTCTATTGCTCTTGCCAAACATCTCCGCAAGGCGCGCAAGAGTGCTCTTTCTCTTTTTTTACAGCCGGTTTTCTTCTTCTTGGGCTTTTAGCCGCTTTTTTCTTCACAGCTTTTCTTTTCGTTGTTTTTTTCTTCACAGCTTTTCGTTTCACTGCTTTTTTCTTCACTGCTTTTCTCTTCACGGCTTTTTTCTTTACCGCTTTTTTCGCTTTACGCACAGCCATAACATTCCTCCTGTTAGCTTGCCTATTTCTCTCACGTGCCAAATATTTTTTTAATTTGCAACAGATTTAATGATGAGCAGCGTGAGATCGTCATGCTGCGGCGCATTACGGCTGAATTCTTCTACCGCGCTGAAGACGTCCGACACGATCTGAGCGGGATCTCGTTTTCTGTCGGAGCGTAAAATTTTTTGCAGTCTATCGGATCCGAAGAGTTGATTACGCAAATCGTGCGCCTCAATCACCCCATCGGTATAGAGAATCAGCACGTCGCCTTGGCGCAAAATTTCTTGTTTTACTATGATCGTTTCATTTTCTTCTACGCCTAGGGCGATCCCTTGACCCGATAGTTCTGTCAATGTTCCGTCCCGCATGACATAAGCGGGAGGGTGTCCCTGGTTGCAATATTCCAGCTTCCCCGACATTTCATGATAAATTCCCAGCCAGAGGGTCGCAAACATCCCCGTAGAGCCGGCGTCTTCTAAGAAGAGATGATTGGCCTTCGCAACCAGCTCTGAGAGTTTCATCGTTCCTTGTGCGGAAAGCGCTCGAAGGGTGCTGCGCAGCCCTAATGCGTACAGGCATGCAGAAACTCCCTTTCCGGCTGTATCAGCGATCGCAATCATCACTTTGTTCTCTCCAAAAGGAAAAACATCGTAAAAATCGCCTCCTACTTCGCGGGCGGGAACAAAGCCGGCCGCTATAGCCAGATTGCGCAAAGCGGGAAATTGCGTGGGAAGAAGGCCCGATTGAATTGTCCTTCCTATTTTCAATTCTTCCGCCAGACGTTCCCTGCCGAGCTTTTCTTGTTCCGTCTGTTCCATTTGCGCAAGCAACTGATCCAGCGTTTCGTTGAATTGTCTTCCTAATTCATTGATCTCAAAACCCATCGAGTCCGCTTGATACCGCACGTGCACGGCTCCCTCTCCCACGCGTCCCATGACAGAACAAAGCTGCTTGAGAGGTTTCGCGATCCTACGCGTCATCAGCCATGCGCATAGTCCGCCAAGACCCCCTACAAAGAATAAGACGCTGAGGAAATGGAAAAAATACCATTCTTTATGCAGTTGCTTAATCGCTTTTTCCTGAATAGAGAGGGTGAGAAAAAACTGGGCGCCCCGAACAGGAAAACTTTGAATCAATGAAGAATCGAGGCGTTTTCCCGCCAAAAGACGTCCCTGCCGATCGACGAATCCCGTTTCAAGAGGGATCGCCGTATTTTCAAACACGGAAAGCTCGCTTAGAATTTCTGTGACATTATATCGAATCATCCATGCCGAGGCCGCCCCCTTTCGAAGACCGACGAAAAGAAATTTTCCGGTAGGATCAATATAAGCAAAACGGTCGGGAAGCCCCTGTGGGAATTCGGCGTCGAAAATCGCATATTCTTTACGAAAATTTTCCCCAAAAACAGAGGCCTGATCCAAGAGCCGCCATGCGAAAGCGATCCGATTTTCGACAATCCTCAAATCCGCCTCCGCTGAGAAAACAATATTTTCACGCGCATCGCTCAAAGAACTTTTATATTCCTCCCAATAGAGGTACACGCTATGGATGAGGAGAGGGATTATAAAAACAAACAGACTAATAATAAACATTCTTTGAGACAGCGAGAGAATCGCACGGGAAGATTTGATCCTTATTTTGCCTTCATTCATACTAAGGCCATGCTAGCAAAAAAGATTGAGAGTTTACAACATCCTCGTGTCCTTCACTGGGCAAAATTATTCAAAGAGCGCGCTTATCGAGAAAAAATGGGCGCTGCGCTCATTGTTGGGGAAAAAATGATTGCGGAGCTGGCGCAAACGCTTCCCTTGAGGGAACTGATGACAGTGGGCCCGGCGCCTTGTCTCAAAGCTGCGGAAACATATTGCATTTCTCCTGCGATTTTTAAAAAAATCACGGGGATGGAGCATGCGCGCGGCATGCTCGCCGAGGTTTCCCTTCCTGCGCAGAGGGATGTATCCAAGGCTCCTTTTCTTCTTGTTCTCGATCATGTGGGCGATCCGGGCAATTGCGGAACGCTGCTTCGCTCAGCCTACGCGCTGGGCTGGGATGCTGTCGCGGCGACGCCCGGCACCGTCGACTTTTTCAATGACAAGGCGATTCGCGCGGCAAAGGGGGCGTCCTTCCTTCTCCCCTACGCCATCGCCTCCCCCGAAGAGATCGCCTCGTGGCGCACTCATTTTTATATTGCCGATCTACAAGGGGCGTCCGTCAGGAGCGTCTCTTTTTCTCCTCCCTGCGCGCTGATCTTAGGCAGTGAGGGAAAAGGGCCCGGCGCCTGGACGCAGCCTCTTGGAAAGAAGATTCATATTCCCATGAGGCCAGGTGCGGAGTCGTTAAATGTCGCTTCAGCGGGCGCCATTCTCCTTTATACAATGAGGTGGTCTTGAAACATTGGGAAGAAGAAGAAGCGTTTCATGCTCGAGACCGGAAGCAGTTTCGCAAAGAAAAAAAACGGGCGCAGCAAACGGATCGCTCTCAATTTAAGAAATCGGATCGGCCGGCTCTGCAGCTTTCTCCTTCCGGGACGGGGCGCCGCGGAAGAGTCATCGCTGTTTCGGGCGAGGGAGCTCAAGTTGATTTTGGCGGCGAGACATCTCTTTGCTCTCTGCGTGGATTGTTCAAAAACAAGATTTCTCAATCTAAAAATCTCATTGCCGTGGGCGATTGGGTTATGGTCAATGAAGAAGGGGCGATCGCCGGGATCGAGCCCCGTTTTTCTTATCTTGCGCGCACTGATATCAGCGGGAAAAAAGAACAGCTCATTGCCGTCAATATCGACCAAGCGTTGATTGTCGCTTCGATGGGGTCTCCTTCTTTAAAACCTGCGCTGATCGATCGCTGCATCATCGCCGCGCGCAGGGGAAAAATACTTCCCTTCATCATTATAAATAAAATCGATCTTCTTGAAAGCGGATCTGCAAGGGAAAAAGCGCAGTACCGTGCATTTTTAGCCGCCTACGAGCCTCTTGGCGTCCCTATTCTTTCAGTGAGCAGCCGATCGGGAGTAGGCGTCGAAGCGCTGACCCGTCTTCTACACAATAAAACTTCAGTCTTTGCGGGGCAGTCGGGCGTAGGCAAATCGTCGCTGCTCAACGCCTGCTTTGGACTCAAGCTCAGAACGGGCGATCTTGCGGCAAAAACGGCTAAGGGATCTCACACGACGACATCGGCGTCGCTGATCGCCTTGCCGCAAGGGGGTTATTGCGTCGATACGCCGGGTGTTCGAAGTTTTGGAATTTGGAACTTGGATCTTGCCGATCTCAACACCCATTTTTTCGAAATTCATGCAGCGGCCAAAAAATGCCGCTATGCCGATTGCGCCCATGGCAACGAACCTTCCTGCGCCGTCTTGCAGGCTCTCGCACAAGAAAAAATTTCTCCAATCCGCTACGAATCCTATCGTCATTTAATCAAAGAAATGAAAAGCTCATCAAAGTCGACGACTTGGAGGTAAACATGTTTCCCATCACAGCATGCCAGGCTCTAGAAATCCTCGATTCCCGCGGCAATCCGACGCTGGAAGTTTCAATTTTTTCGGGATCGATTCTTGGCAAGGCTTCCGTTCCTTCGGGAGCGTCTACGGGGGAGCATGAGGCCGTGGAACTGCGCGATTGCGATCCAAAACGCTATGAGGGCAAAGGGGTGCTTCGCGCGGCAAGGAATGTCGCAGACGAACTCTTCCCATTGATCCAAGGGCGATCCGTACTCGATCAACAAGGGATCGACCGTGCCATGATTGCTTGCGACGGCACTTCCAATAAGAGTCGTTTAGGGGCGAACGCGATTCTGGGCGTTTCCTTGGCGGTAGCGCGCTGCGCTGCGGCGGCGCAAAAGAAACCGCTCTATGCATCGCTATCCTCCGGAGGGGACTTTCTTCTTCCTTGTCCTATGATGAATATTCTCAATGGGGGCGCCCATGCGGACAATGCGTTGGATTTTCAGGAATTCATGATTCGTCCTATTGGCGCGCCCTCTTTTCAAGAAGCTCTGCGCTGGGGAGCGGAAGTTTTCCATTCTCTCAAAACGATTCTCAAGAAAAAAGGGTTGTCCGTCAATGTGGGAGATGAAGGGGGATTTGCTCCTCTTTTACAACACAATGAAGAAGCTTTAGATCTTATATTGTGCGCGATCGAACAAGCCGGCTACCTACCCGGAAAGGAAATTTCGCTTGCTCTCGATGTCGCCGCTTCCGAATTCTATGAAGGAAACGGCTACATTGAAAAAAAGAGAAAGAATCAAGGGAAGCCATTTCGAACCAAGGGAGTGATGGAACAAATTGATCTGCTTGCTCGGCTTGCTGGGCGCTATCCTATCGATTCCATCGAAGATGGCTTGGATCAAAATGACTGGGAAGGCTGGACGGCTTTAACAAAAAGATTAGGGGATGCAATGCAGATTGTGGGCGATGATCTTTTTGTCACCAACCCCCTCTTTTTAGAAAAAGGAATCCGGCTGAAAGCGGCCAATGCCATTCTCATCAAGATGAATCAAATCGGAACGCTCAGCGAAACGATGGAGACCGTCCGTCTTGCCAAGGCGCATGGATACAAAACAATCATTTCCCATCGATCGGGAGAGACCGAGGATCCATTCATCGCTGATCTGGCTGTCGCTCTGGGAGCGGGACAAATCAAAACGGGCTCCGTATGCCGCTCCGAAAGGGTGGCAAAGTACAACCGTCTCCTCGAAATCGAGCGCCATCTTTTGGTGTGAACGTAAATTTTTTCACGTGGTTTGGGTATATTTGTCATAGACTT
>CAZZLR010000011.1:0-11610 GCA_964655045.1 uncultured bacterium
GCGTATGCAAATAAGAGAGAAAACATAAATCGGCGCCGTTGGCTAAGACATCATCTACAGGAATGATCGACAAAGTGTCAATCCCTTGCGCTTTAAAAAAAGAGCATAAACCCGACTGTGTGAAAGAAGAGAAAACGCTTCCGTTGCCATCAGGAGCTTTTTGTTTTAAAGAACGGCGAGCCGGATTTTTAAGCGCCAACATGCCCTGCTGAAAAAAATGAATGTCCCGATCAAAAAAACGGCGAGCGGCAAAAAAACGGACCGTTGCCTCATGGTTGACCGGAGAGCTCATGACAGCAACAGGCATGTGCTTCGGAATCTTTTCGAGGAGACGTTCGAATAAGCTTTTTCCATCGATGACAAAACACCCCTTGGGAGCCTCAGAGCCTAGGCGGCTTCCTTGTCCCCCTGCCAAAAGGATCACCGCTGCGCGGAACGTACTGTCCGAAGGAAACAAGCAAGATTCCTGCTTGGGATGGGCAATCGATGCAATGGAAGGGACAAAAGAACAAGGTTTTTCGGGAAACAGAGCGCGGATTACATGCAATGCGGAAATGGAGGAAAGATCTTTATGGCTCCCGATCAACGGCGTATGGCGCAATAACGGATTCGGGGAAAAAACTCCCTGCTTTAGAATTCCATGATTGGGATCCGCCCATAAAGAAATAAGATGAATGGGAAAAGAGACGTCGAGATAATAAGCCATCGATAAAATCCCCGAATCGGGGAGAACAAGGGCTGCGCACCGATGTCGAATCATCGACAGCATCGCGAAAAGCGTGGTTTTTCCTCGGAGGTCAATAATATGGGGCATAGAAAACGCGGGCTCCGGCGCATGGCCGAACAAGATGATTTTCACATCCTTGATTTTTCCCAGCAAAGCAAAAAGTTCCATCCACCGTTGCAAGGGCCAGTTGCGCCACGGCGCGTAAGACGTTTCACTTGCGATTTGTACGCCGATAAAAGTTCCCTGTTCCGGCAGATCGAACCGGCGATGCAGCTCTTCATCATTCTGATTCCATCGCAGTCGCGGAACGAGTTTTCCTCTCTGCCAGCAAACCCAATCAGTCGGACTTGGATTTTCAATGATGAGATCAAAGGTCTGTTCTGCAACGCCCATTTGTTGCAATGTTTTGGATAAGGAAACTTTTTCTCCTCGCTTCCAATCGGGCGCGCAAAGCGTCCGCACGCCTTCTAAGAGAGAAAATCCTTCTTCCAGGTTTTTGCGGATTAAAAAAGTGATTTCCGCCTCAGGAACCAATTCTCGAATCCGGAAAACAATCGCATAGAGGCCCAAAGCAATATCGCCTAATCCTCGATTCCATCCGAGAAGGACCTTTCTGCCTCCCTGTTTTTTCATTTTCAATATTTTCCGATCCAAGGGATTAGGCAGAAGATAGCGGGATAAAGTGCGAAACATCACAGCCTCTGTTTTGCTTTGCGTACCACCTCTGCAACGCTAATTTCCGTCATACAGCGGAAATCAATGGGGCAAGTGCGTTGAAAGCAAGGAGAGCAAGCAGTTTTTTTATGAATCACCCAGGCAGAGGCGTCATAAGGCCCCGTTTTTCTTTCGTCCGTCGAACCAAATAAAGCAATCAAAGGGACGCCCAGCGCAGAAGCAATATGCATCGGGCCGCTGTCGTTGCTAATAAATAAATTGCAATTTTGGATGACCGCTGCCGCCTCTCGGAGATGCGTAGTGCCCGCAAGGTTCAAAACCCTTTCCGAAAGCCCTTGGACGATCCCTTTTATTTTCTCAAATCCGGCAGCGTCTCCGAGAAACACAACAAAGGCCTCTTCTTGCAGTGCGGAGGCAAGAGCGCGGAACCTTTCCGGAGGCCAACACTTCGCAGCTCCATAAGCGCACCCGGGATGAATCCCGACGAGCTTTTGTCCTTGCCGATAGCCGCTCTGATACAAACGCTCTTGAGCCGCCCGGACTTCTTTTTGCGATATAAAAAGACGAGGGGGCGTATCGGAGCGGACAATCCCAAGAGGTTCTAGAAGTTTCTTATAAAAATCAACCTGATGCAAGACTTCTTGCGGCGGATCCAAGGCGTCTGTCAAAAGCCAATTTCTCCAGTTCCCTTTGTAGCCAATGCGCCGCCGAATAGCGCCTTGCCGGCAAAGCCACGCGGAGGAAAAAGAATTCGTCAATAGGATCGCCGTATCATATTTACCATCGCGCAGTTTCCGCGTGATATCGCGCATCTCTCTGCGGCGCGCAAAGGGATTTTCCGGAAGGGTAAAGCAAAAAAGTTCATCGATCGCCGGCTCTTGCTGCAAAAGCTCGCATAAGGGGGTTTTGCACATCGCCGTAAGCTGCGCCTGAGGAAATGCGCGGCGCAGATCCGTCAATACGGGGGTTGCCATCACGAGATCGCCCACCCAGTTGGGCATACGCACTAAAATATTTTTTGGAGATTGCTGCTGCATAACAATCTCATGATATACGAAACAATCCTCGGTAGGAAAAGAAAAAGTGAAGTTTCTTGAAACCTAACCGGTATTGCGCTACTTTTATGCCATGATTCTTGGCATTGACCCCGGGACGCGCATAACGGGCTACGGCATCATTCGTTCCTCTTGCGAAGCGGTTGACTTCGGCTGCATCCGTCCGCCGGCGCATCTTCCTTTGGAAGAACGATACCAAATCATTTTCAATGCGATCGAAGCGCTGATTGCGAAGCATAGGCCCGAGAAGATCGCTGTAGAATCGCAGTTTGTCTTCAAGAATCCGCAAAGCGCCCTAAAGTTAGGCATGGCGAAGGGAATGGTTTTTCTTGCGGCAGCGCGCGCAAAAATTCCTCTCTTCGAATATGCACCCAAAAAAGCGAAGCTGGCCGTTGTGGGCAAGGGACAGGCGACAAAGCTGCAGGTGCAGAAAATGATTCAAACTCTTCTAAGGCTTCCCCTTTTGCCGGAGCCGGAGGATGCCGCCGACGCGCTGGCTCTCGCAATTTGCTGCGCGCACAACATAAGGAACAACCCATGTATGAAGCAATCCGAGGATATTTAAGGGAAAAAGAGCCGCTCAAAGCGGTAGTGGAAACAAACGGCATTTCCTATCGCTTATCTATCCCTTTAAGCACCTATGCGAAACTGCCTGCATTAGATAGCTCCGTCCATCTTTTTTTATCTCATATCGTGCGGGAAGACGCGCATACTCTTTATGCTTTTTTCGAGCGCCAAGAGCGCAATTTCTTCGAAATGCTCCTAAACCTATCGGGAATCGGGCCTAAGACTGCCTCCGGAATCGTAGGGCATATGGATTTCAGTACATTTCAAAGAGCCGTCTGCGCTTCCGATGCTGCTACGCTTGGCAAACTGCCCGGAATCGGAAAAAAGACGGCAGAAAGAATCATTGTTGAGCTGCGGGACAAACTAGAAAAACAAGGGGTCTTGGGCGAAAAAAGTCCGCTCTTCCGGGGAAACGATTCCGTTCTCGACGCCGTGAGCGCTTTAGTCAACCTTGGCTACACTACGATCAACGCACAGAAAGCCGTAGAAAAAGCGATGCAGCAGACACCGGATTTGCAAGATCTCGGGAAAATCATTACCGCAGCGCTTCGATGCTTGTGAAAACCCGATCCCTTTGGTATAAGTTTCCCGCATTAAGACGAATCCGGCAAAGCGAAAAAGTCTTTCAGAGCCTGTTTCGACGCCTCTCTGCCCATCAGAGCCAAAGATTCCGTCAGAGGAATTTTTTTCGGACACACTTTGGCGCAATTTTGCGCGTTGCCACAGCCGGCAATCCCCTCTTCGCTCAAGGCTGAGCGCAGCCTTTCCGATTTTTCTAATGCCCCAATTGGATGGGCATTGAAAAAGCGCACCTGCGACAAAGCGGATGGCCCCATAAAAGGAGATTTCTCATTCACTTGAGGGCAGGCCTCGCTGCAGCAACCGCAGGTCATGCAAGTGGAAAGAACATAACGCGCCTCTTGCACTTCAGGACTAATCCGAGGGCCGAAAGAGCCACTATCGTTTGCGCTGTCGATCGACACCCAGCCCCTTATTTTCTTCAAAGATTCAAACATTGCATTCCGATCTACATAAAGATCCCGAATCAAGGGAAATTTTGTAAAAGGAGCCAATGTAATGACCGAAGAGCCGCTCTCCCGAATACAAGATTCAATGAGCGCTGTGCAAGATTGACGAGGCCGTCCATTGACTAACATCGAACAAGAACCGCACACCTCCTCCAAGCATCCCTGTTCCCAAACTACGGGAGTCGTCGCCTCCCCTGTCCGGTTGACGGGGTTGCGTTGAATGGCCATTAAAGAAGAAATCACATTCGCTTGCGCGTTGCGGGGAAACGCAAACTCTTCCCAATATTGTTTTCCGGGGGTTCCTCGAAAAATTCTGAGCACATAGACATCGTTCATGCTTTCTTATTAACAAAGAAATCTATTTATACCAAAAGAAATAAATAATGTCATATTTCAGCCGCGTGAAAGCTGTCGATAAATCGACGATCGTAAATGGCATAGTATTAAGTCAATACAATGCCATGTTACGATCATCGATTTTCGACGCTTTGACGCGCTCAAATATGACATTATTTGTTTCTTTTGGTATTATACCAAAAGCAATAAATAATCTGGACTTTGTACAATTTCATCCCGAGGCGGGGTTTCCCGCCTCGGGATGAAACCCTAGAAAGGGAGGGAAACATTTTTGGGGATATTCTTCAGCTCGGGTTTTACTTTTTTCGCATGGGTATAATCTCGAGGGATCGGATCCAAATGGCGCGTATCAACAGGTTCATAAGAAATGCGGGGCTCATCTTTCTGATAGATGGCAATGGTGGTTTTCAACCAATTTTGATCGTCGCGCTGGGGAAATTCGGGCTTAAAGTGAGCCCCGCGGAATTCATTGCGAAGCAAAGCGCCTTTGGCAATCACAAGAGACAATTCTAACATTGCATCGAACTGACGCGCAAAAACATAGGATTGGTTGAGCGTAGAGCTGCGATCCTCCAGCGCTACGTTGCGGTAACGTTCCCGCAAAACTTTGATAGAAGCGATGGCCCTTTCTAAGTCAGGGTTGTCTCTTTTGACGCTCGCATAGCGCACCATGCAATCGGCTAGCTCATCATGAAGCTTAAAAATGTTTTCTTTTCCCTGATTGGCAAAAATCTCCGCTTTTCGTTTTTCTTCAAGATCGAGCGCCTCTTGAAAAACGGATTCTGGGATATGAGCGAAACTCTTTTGCAAAGTTTCCATATAACGAGGCACTTCGCCACCCGTCACTAAACCGCCAAAAATGCAAGCAAGAAGCGAATTGGCTCCCAGCCGATTCGCTCCATGATACTGGTAATCGGATTCTCCCACATTAAAGCAGCCGGTTAAATTCGTCATTTGACGAAATCGATCCAGGCGGTCAGGATCATCCGCTGCCGGCCAATCAACCCAAGCTCCCCCCATAGAATAATGGACTGCGGGGAAAATCCGCATCGGTTTTTGCCTCGGATTGTCTCCTGTGAATTTTTCATAAATTTCCAGAACTGAATCGAGCTTATGTTGTTTTTCCTTAGGCAAGTGGGTAATGTCCAAAAACACTTGGGCTCCGCCATCTACGCCTAGACCCGCTTCGCAGACGCGGCTCACTTCTCTTGCCCCGATATCTCTAGGAACCAGATTCCCGAACGCGGGATACATTTCCTCTAAGAAATACCAAGGCTCTCCGGTTTTACCGCAGGTGCGCATCGTCTTATCGGGAAACTCTATTTGCTTCGACGAATTTCCCCAAACCCAAACTCTCCCCCCTTCGCCTCGAATCGATTCGCTCATCAGCCTCATTTTATCAGATCCGGGGATCGCCGTCGGATGAATCTGAATAAATTCTCCATTTCCATATTTCATCCCTTGCATATAGAGACGGCCATTGGCTGCGCCGGTGCAAAAGGTAGACATCGTCGATTTTTTGTAGATGACGCCCAGCCCTCCTGTCGCGATCACGACGGCATCAGCTTTCAAAACGGATAATTCTAGGGTAAACAAATCCTGCATGACAATCCCCCGCGCGCGCCCCTCGGCATCGAGAATGAGGCGAAGGAATTCATGATGCTCAAATTTTTCTACAAGGCCTTGCACCTCGTAGCGGCGCACCTGCTCATCCAAGGCATATAAGAGTTGTTGTCCTGTAGACGCGCCGCAAAAAGCGGTGCGGTTATACAACGTGCCGCCGAATCTTCGGAAATCGAGATGTCCTTCGGCCGTGCGATTAAAAGGACAGCCCATCCGGTCAAAAATGCGCAAAATGCCAGGCCCTGCCAAACACATTTCTAAAATAGGGGGCTGATTGGCCAGAAAATCGCCGCCTTTAATCGTATCGTAGGCATGAATATAAGGAGAATCTCCCTCTCCCTTCATATTCACGGCGACATTGATCCCCCCCTGCGCGCACACGGAATGGGATCTGCGCGCTTTTGTCAGGGATACAAGAAGAACGCGGCACCCTTTTTCCGCTAATTTCATGGATGTAGACAGGCCGGCTAATCCTCCGCCGACAACGATTACGTCTCTATTTTTTCCCATACTAATTCCGCAAATTGATCCAATAACTGCACCAAATCGCCATTAACCCCAAAAAAGCTAAAGCGATCATCCCTAGCGCGCTTACGGAAACCATGGCTCGTTGAGAACGAACGGATAAAATCCAACCCCAAGTAATCAAAAATGTCCAAAAACCATTGAACGCATGAAAGGCAGCCGATAAAACAAAGATCGTATAAAGGATAGCGAGCCAGGGGTTTTTAAAAGCATCCCTTACTTCAAGCAGCATCGCGGTGCCGGGATTGGGAGATAAAACGGCCACATCCCCGCTCTTTAAGGATGCCGGAACCATCTCTGCCGAAGTCAAAATCTCTACTTTAAGGCGCTGAGCCAAAGAAAAAAGCCCCTCGTCTTGACTGACAATCGTCAAATATTTTTCTCCCGATGGACTCATCACCTTTTTGGGAGCCTCGGCAAAACGCATCTGCGCCACATGAGCGATAACCCCGACGAGTAAAATCCAAGAAGTCGCTCTTTGCCAAAAAAAAGCGCGATTGCGCCCATAGGGAAGCGAAGGACGCGATCCATCACTGCGCCCGTGATTCATTCTTGCCTCGAAAATCCTTTTCACTCCCCAGGCGCCATGGAGGGCAAAAGGAACCCCAATCAACACCGTCTCAATTACTTGTAAGAATGGAAGCGACTCTAGAAAATTCACCCTCCGCACAAAACCGCTTCCATCGTCTCCAATCCAAAGAGCCGCCTGCGAATTGGTCGTGAGATGAAGCGCGAGAAACCCCACAAGCCAGAGCCCCATTAAAGAATGGACTCTGCGCCAGAAAAATTCGCGGGAAACCATTGCTGTCGCTCTACTCATAAAAGTTTTTTTACTGTTGCGCGGGAAAAGTTTCTAAGTCAAGAGAAAAAGGAGAAAATTCGCGACAAAAATAAGAGAAAAAGCGATACTTGACTACCGAGAGATACGCTCAAGTGTTGGAATGGTATACAAGGCGGACTTAAAATCCGCTGCTTCACGGCTTGTGGGTTCGAGTCCCACCTTGAGCAAGACGCCTAAGCCATGTTACGATCATCGATTTTCGACGCTTTGACGCGCTCAAATGTGACATTATTTGTTTCTTTTGGTATAAACTGCTTTTCCTCCTGTTGGAAAAGCCTCCTTTAGAGATTTTTCGATAATCGATATCATGGAATCTATGTCCTGGATCCCTCTCAACGTCCACTCGCAATTTTCCATTCTCGACTCAACGGCCTCCGTTGTCCAGCTTGCTGAAAAGGCGGCTTCTTATTCTATGCCGGCGCTGGCGCTCACCGATCAGGGCAATCTCTATGGAGCCATTGATTTTTACAAAGCCTGTCAAGCAGCAAAGATCAAACCGATTCTCGGCTGTGAGCTTGCCATGGCGCCAAATTCACGTTTAGAAAAGAAAAAAGAATTCGGCGCGCCCGTTGCCATGCCGATTACCTTGCTTGCAGCTTCCAAAACCGGTTATCAAAACTTATGCAAACTGTCCTCGATCGGCTTTTTAGAGGGTTTTTACTATCAGCCTCGCATCGACAAAGAAAGTTTGGCGGCTCACGCAGAAGGACTGATCTGCCTGAGCGGTCCTGTAGAAGGACCAATCGGCAGGCAGATCCTCGAGGGCTCTCCCGAATCGCTTCTACAGGAGCTCGATTGGTATCGATCCATTTTCAAAGAAAATTTTTATCTCGAAATACAACGTTTTCCTCTGCGCGGCGAGGCAAAAGCGGCGATCCAAGAAGGCTGGCTCCTGCAATCTCTCGAAGCATATGCGGAAAAGGTAGAAAAAACGAGCCACCGTCTCATTGACATATCGCAAAAATTTTCCATTTCTCTTGTTGCCACCAATCCGATCCGTTACATCGACCCGGAAGATTGGCAGGCTCATGAAATCCTTCTGAATATTCAGTCGGGAGAGCCTTGCGAAATCTGGGAGCGCGATTCAGCCGGGAATCCGAAAAATAAAGCGCCGAATCCTAAAAGATCGCTGGCTCCTACGCGCGAAATGTTCTTTAAGACGCCGGAAGCGATGCAGGCTCTATTTTCCGATATTCCTCAAGCGGTCGAGGAGACAGTGCGTATCGCCGATCGATGCCGATGCGAGCTTGATTTCAAGACAAAACACTATCCTGTTTTCATTCCTCCCGGCCTAGAAGGAAAAAAAGTGTCTAAGGCAGAAAGGCTGAAAGAAGCAGAAAATTTTTTACGCAAGTTATGCTTGCAAGGCATCGAAGAGCGCTACACACCCGACAAGCTCGCCGCCCTGCAAAAAAAAGTCGCAGGGCGCGATCCGAAGCAAGCGATTCTCGATCGTTGCCTGTATGAGTTCGAGATCCTCACCTCGAAGGGCATGTGCGACTATATGCTCATCGTGTACGATTTTATCGCTTGGGCAAAAAAGAAGAACATTCCCATGGGGCCCGGACGCGGTTCCGCCGCGGGCTCGTTGGTTTCTTATTTAATTGGCATTACAGATATCGAGCCTTTGCGTTTTGATTTATTCTTTGAAAGATTCATTAATCCTGAGAGGGTTTCTTACCCTGATATCGACGTAGACATCTGCATGGATCGGCGCCAAGAAGTGATTGATTATGTCGTCGCAAAGTATGGCAAGGATAAAGTGGCGCAAATCATCACGTTCGGCACAATGAAAGCGAAAATGGCGATTCGCGACGTGGGACGGGTTCTCAACGTTCCCCTATCCAAGGTCAACGAAATCGCCGCACTGATTCCAGAAGATCCGACCATGACGCTGGATAAGGCGTTTCAAATCGATCCGCAACTTTCAGCTCTGATGGAGAGCGATGAAGAGGCGCGCCGCGTCCTCACAATGGCCAAAAAAGCCGAAGGATCGATCCGCAACACCAGCACGCATGCCGCGGGGCTGATTATTTCCGCCCATCCCATCACGGATCATATTCCTGTTTGCGTTGCAAAGGATTCTGACATGGTCGTCACGCAATATGCAATGAAGCCCGTAGAAAGCGTGGGGATGCTAAAAATCGATTTCCTGGGTCTTAAGACACTGACTTCTATTCAAAAATGCGCTGATGCCGTAGAACGGCGCACGGGAAAAAAAATCGATTGGGTCAATCTTGCGCTCAACGATCAAAAAACCTTCGACCTCTTAAACCAGGGAAAAACCCTCGGCGTCTTCCAATTAGAGTCGGGGGGGATGCAGGATCTGACAAAACAGCTTCGCATCGATGTTTTCGAAGAAGTGATCGCGGTTTGCGCCTTGTATCGTCCCGGTCCCATGGACATGATCCCTTCTTTTATAAACCGCAAGCATGGGCGCGAGCCGATTGAAATCGATCATCCGTTCATGAAAGAAATCCTCTCCGAGACCTATGGGGTGATGGTTTATCAAGAGCAAGTCATGCAAATTGCCAGCGCTTTAGCGGGATATTCTTTGGGCGAAGGGGATGTTTTGCGCCGTGCGATGGGAAAAAAAGATAAAGAAGAGATGGCGCGCCAGAGGGAAAAATTTCTTGCAGGATCGGAGAAAAAGGGGATCGACAATGAAACGGCCGCGCGGATTTTCGATAAGATCGAGAAATTCGCTTCCTATGGGTTTAATAAATCTCATGCGGCGGCTTACGCCTATCTTTCTTATGCCACCGGTTTCTTTAAGGCCAATTATCCCAAAGAGTGGATGGCGGCTCTCATGACGTGCGATCTCGACGACCTGACAAAGGTAGCCAAGTTCATTGGGGAAGCAAAGAGTATGCATATTGCAGCGCTGCCTCCCGATATCAATACGGCTGACAGCGAGTTTGCTGCAACGGAAGAAGGGATTCGTTTTGCCATGTCCGGAATCAAAGGTATCGGCAGTGCGCTTGTCATTCATATTTTGGAAGAAAGAAAAAAGGGGGGCGCTTTCCAAAATCTCTACGATTTCATTCGAAGGACGGATAAAACCAAAATCGGAAAGAAACAAATCGAGCTACTTTGCGAAGCCGGCTGTTTTGATTTTACCGGGTGGAGCCGCGATCAGCTCAAAGCGAGCGTCGATCCCATGTATGCGGCTGCCTTGCGCGATCAAAAGGAATCATCGAAGGGGATCTTGGATCTTTTTTCCGGCATGGAACAAAAAACGGATTCTTTCTCTCATCCTCCCTTCATCAAAGAACCTACGAGCGCAACTCTTACGCTGCAAAAAGAAAAGGAGCTATTGGGATTTTTTCTGACTGGCCATCCTATGGATCTTTACAAAAATATCCTCTCAAGGCTCTCTTGCGTTCCCTTTTCAGAAATCGAGCGTTTGGCAGATGGCGCTATTTTCAGAGCGGCCTTCATCATCGATGCAATCGCAGTCAAAATTTCTTCCAAGAATCAAAAGAAATTCGCCATTTTAACCATCAGCGACGGACTCGATCGCTTTGAACTGCCCGTCTGGTCTGATCTCTTTGAGAATAAGGCCGCTATCCTCAAAGAAAATCAGTTGATCTATGCAATCCTACAACTCGAAAGAAAAGACAATGGGGTTCATCTGTCGTGCAAGGCTCTAGAAAATCTTGCCGCGCTCGACGAAACCAAAATTAAAATTCTCGACGATCTCTATGATCGTCTGAAAATACAGACAAAAGCGATAGAATCGAAGTGGAAGGCAAAATCCCAAGCAGGAGCCGCTGTGATAGAAGAAACCAAACATATCCTTATTCAGCTCGATGCCGATACAACGCGACTAAGTACGATCCTTGCTCTCAAGGATCTTTTCCGAGAAAATCCAGGAAAATCGACACTGGAACTGCAATTTTTTTCAGGGAAGGAAACAAAAGTCGGCACTGTGTCGATTGATGCTCAGTGGGGAGTGAATCCGAATCCTTCTTTTCTTGAAAAGTTAGGAACCTTTCCTTTGCGCAGATTTTCCGTAACTTGACATCCTCCCCTTCCTTTAAGAGGAATTCCTACGGTTTGCCTCTATTATCTAACAGAGGCAGCTTTCACGCAGCTGAAATATGACATTATTTGTTTCTTTTGGTATAAAAAAGAAAAAGAATTCCTCCTTAGAGGGTAGCCTCTTAAGAGAGGAAAGGGATTTTTCTTCAATAGGATGAAGCAAGTATT